>NZ_JAAKEA010000017.1:0-59820 GCF_011038935.1 Adlercreutzia sp. ZJ138
GCGATGCACATAGCTACTCCCAGCCCGGACTGGGAAAATCCGGGCCGGGAGGACTTTGCCTCTTGACAAGGCTCGGGACATATGAATTCCATGTAGCAAAGCTTGTAACAGAAGCTGTTGATGATGTACGACGTCGGCTTACTCGTACAATCGAAGATGACATAGACCACAAAGAACAAAGACGTATCTTGCGCAAGGCTGCCAAACTCATGCTCACCAGAAAAGACATGCTCAAACGGCAAAAAGAACGTGAATGCGTAAGATGTTCCCTTGAGTCTATCGGGGCAGATGATCTGAAACGAGCCTATCTTGCCCTCCAGCTTTTCTTCGAATGGTCTGATACAACCTTTGAAAGCCGAGACGATATGGAAACCGTTTTGAAGCGATGGATATCTATCGCTCGACGCACTGATGTAGCTGAAGTGCGCTCTGTGTCTAACACCATAAACAGACGTAAGACCTACATCGTAAACGCCTGGGAATACGGGCGTACAAACGCAATTGCAGAAAGCCTGAACCGACAGATCAAAGACATCATTCGCACGTGCCGAGGCTTTATGAGCTTTGCAGCTTTGAGACGCCGTTGTTTGTTGGTGCTTGGGCATAAGCGAGAACCCAACAAGCCCATCCCGCTGTTTACAAGAAGCGACAAGAGAAAGGAGAGCGCTAACTAGCGAATAGGTCACATGCGATGGGCACAAGGTCTCCCCCACACAGGTTGTAACATATTCGATTTTCTGGCTTTTGGTCATCTTTTTTGAAGCTACTCTATGGAAGGCTTGGGTTAGTGTGCCCTCTTTTTGCCCCCAAGTGACAACTTGGGGTTAGATTCTCTTTGTTTTACCTGTTCAGACATTAGATTTGGCTATTTTTCCCACACAAATTAAGACTTACCCGGATATCCAGACGTCGCCTAGCGAACAGGTCATCAACTCGCAATGTATTTATAGCAAAATATCAGTCTGAGAACAGTAAGGGTGAATTCAGTAGCATTCCGAAGAAGACACACCGAGAAGAGTGAAAACCAGCCTAGAGACAAAAGAGTAAAAAGACCTGTAACCTGTAATACAGAAGCAGCAACAGAAGAAACTGTCATCTGCTTAATTTTGCCAGCTGCACCTAAAACAGGGAATCCAAGCATTATTCCGTAAAACGAGCAAAACAGCATAGGTACGAGAAGCGATAATACCCATGCCATGCCAACATACTCTTCACCACCTAGAATATAAAACAACAGGCTTGATAAGGACGAAACAGCTATCGACAGAATGATCATTACTGGAATAGACCATGTAAGTATCTTTCTTACAATCGAAAAATCCTTTGTAGCCAGCATACGAGGATAGAGACTGTTTGCAACTGGATTAAAGAGTGCTTGCATTGCGGATATAACCGTAAGAGCTAAAGACCAACTTGAAACAACTAAGGGATCCGAAACATAATACCCTATAGCAACCATGGCTATTGATGCATTGATGGTACATGAAGCATTCGAGATCAAATATGTAGAAGCACGCTTAATATGCTCTACGATCTTTGCCGATCCGTAAACAATGAGTTTTATTCGATGATTACCTTTTAAATCAAGTATGGTCATTACCAAGGCAAAAGCAGCAACTGCTAGATCAATTAAAGCAACTACGATTAAATCTTCGCCACTTTGCACCAAGGTGAATATTAGAACCAGCCCAATCCCACGAGTAATAACGTACCTAATCGTAAGGAGTCGCATCTTCTCAACACCCATATAATAATAATCTGGAATCAGTGAAGTCATTACCATAGCCATATACGCAAAGGTAGCGTACGTAGCGTTTGATTTTATGATTGGCAAAAACACCGCAAATGCAATACTAACAACGGAAATTGGAAGCAATATTATAGTTTTCGCCTTAACGACAAGAGAAACAACACCATCTAAACTAGTGCCTTCCTTATTTGCCTCCGATATAAGTTTTGTTCCATACTGCAAAAAGCCAAAGTCTAAAAAAACTTGAATAAGAGTTGACAGAGACAAAACATACGCACGCACAGAATAACCATCTGGACCAAGAACGCGAGCAAGATAGGGCAAGGTTAGAAAAGGAATAACATACTGAGCAATCTGAAGCCCATACTGAGCGATTAAGTTATTTCTTAGCACCTGGTCACGCATTGGTGTCATTCATAATTAAGTTGACATATTCCACATATCTAGAAATCATCCGTGAAGAGCTATATTCTTGAATGAATTTTATACGTGAGTTAGCACTTAGCTCAATCAGTTGAGTTTTATTATGGATCAGATTCGAAAAGATACCTTTTAACTGAAGGGCATCCGGAGCAATTATATAGCCATTCGAACCATCCTCAATCATTTCAGTTATTGCGCCAACAGGGGTTGATATTATAGGCAACCCCACACGCATGGCCTCGACAATAGACATGGGACAATTGTCGTATCTAGTCATCAAAACAAATAGATCAGCTTCATTGAGAAGCGAATTTACATCATTTCTTTCCCCTAAAAAAAAGACGTTGTTCAATCCGAGTTGTTGAACTCTTTTTTTAAGATAGTATTCTCTTTCTCCTTGTCCAACAAAACTGACCTGAATCATCTCTTTTTCTATGTCCGTCAACTTAGAAACTGCATCTATCACAACATCTTGCCCTTTAATCTCAATCAAAGATGCGACACATATAACCTTGAGAAGATCATCAGTTACAAACGAACTAGCTTCTTTCATTATTCCAGCAATATCTTTCACCCCATTCGGAATTAATGCCATGCGTTTAACGTGGTAATTTTTATTAACGTATTCTTTCGCTCGCTCACAAAGCACGATACATCCCCCAGAGCATTCAAAAGCCTCCCGCGCTGACCTTCTAAGATAAGTCTCGACAAATGTTCCGAGGAGTGCTTTTCTGTTCGAGAACAGTTGCGCACACGGATCACCGCTCGCATGCGAAACAATCACTGTTTTCTCCGGTCTATCCGGATACTGTTCTAAGTAATAGGCAGCACAAAGACAATCGTGAAATACTAGAATATCAGCTTGACAACCACTCGTAATGTATGAATCTACTGCTTGTTTTGCAGGGAGAACATGTTTTAGATACAAAAGTAAACTCTGTATTGGAAAAGCTGTGTACAGACCAGTTTTTTTTATCATGCTTAGCAGTTTTCGAAAGCGACTGCCGCTAGTTTTATCAGACCAACCAACACACACATCAACCAGCCCATAACAATCAAATGGACCTATTAGTTCAATCCCTAAAGAGAGAAATAGATTATGCTCGGAATACAACTGCATTACTAATGCATTTATACCTTGAATTTGACGAAAATCAGGAACAACCATCGCAACTTTAAGCACTGGCACTACCTTTCTTTTGTGCGCTCACCTTATAGGCAGCAACAAGAAACCAAAAGAGTGCATAAACAACTAAGAACTTCGCTATTGTGTACGTATCGAGAAAGTATTCAGCTCGGGGCATTAATAATAAATGTCTTATAAATGGATACGCAAAATACGAAGCGAGGACCGATACGTCAGCAATCCGCTCAAACCACCCAATAATAACAACCAGAAATACAATCCCCAAAACGATACCAACTACGCCAAACTCATATAACTCAGCAATAAAATTACCACCAAGACCCCCACCAAGTAAATACTGCTCAGGCGCAAGGGCATACGATAATTGGTTAGGAAGGTTGTTACTGACCAGGTTTAATTCGATCGAGTTTCCTAAAGAAAACACATCCGGATGCAAAACAACGAGACAAAGCCGTACTATTGGATCAAGAATAAATGGGTAACTATCGTTTATGCTCAGTAATCCGTAATCGTACACCAACGCCAAAACTGAAATACTCGAGCTAGACGCCATTACCGTTTCTGTAAACAGGCCCCCATAATCTAAGCCAACAGTTACATTGTTTCTAATATATGCAATAGCACCAAGAACTGGAATTCCGAACAAACAAATAATCAAAGCAAGCACTGGATTGATTCTCCGATTAAACCGATACTTCCCATACCAGAAATAAAACAGTAGCGGTGCTAAAAAAGCACTCCGAACACCTTGAGTTGAATTCAAAAACGACAAGAACAGAAACCTTCTTCCATACTTTGAAAAATCATCAAGCTCAGGCCTAGAACTAATAAAAAACATAAAGGAAGCAGTAAAAAGAAAATATGAGAGGGATCCGAGTCGATAGAGAATCCCTCTAGCGGCACCAATGTATAAACTGAGATATCCAGAATACAGCACCTGAATACTTGCGAACGCCAAAAAAATAGCCGCTGGCACAAATAAGAATTGCATCGCTTTTTTTGATAGCAAAATGCGTTCTGTTATCGGTATATTTGGTGTTTTGCTTTTCTTTGAAACCTTTTTAGAAATGACCTGTCTATAAAACAGGCACAAGTTATAAGCGAATAATAGGAGGCCGTAGCACTGTACAACCACGCGAGATGCCGACTCTGACCAATTGTAAGAAATTCCCAATGTGCCAAACTGAGTAATATCCCCGAGTCCGAACACAGTCATAGCAATACCGAACAGTCCAAAGAAACCGAGCGAGAACAAAAACAGAGAACCTAAGCTTAAAGCCGAAGTACACGCGATAGATACACCATATGTAACAAAATAAAAAACAGAGATAAAACCGAAGGATGCTAGAACTTCAACAGCTTCATTCGTAGATGCAAATATGATCAGCACCGTTATAACAATCGAAAAAATGCAGTTAGCTGTAACCACTATATTCCGCGAACGTATCGAAATATTCACAACGTGCAAACCCTTTCGATAACAGCCTGAACGTCATTCACAACATCAACACTATCAAAACCATCAAATCGAAACTGGTCGTCAACGCATAGTATCTTTCCGTAAAAGGTGGAGCAATACAAGTAGTCATACACCATGGTTGAGTTCTTCGTTACAACCAGATCAACATCAGAAAAACGATCGTTAGGACATATCACAACACTTTCTGAAGCACATTTCTTAATTACTCTCCTTGGTATCGAAGAAGCAGGATGGATGTAGTAAAACAAACACAAATCGACCCCGCAGCAGACTATCGATTCGATTATTTCATAATCAAATCGATAGTCACCTTGAGAAATCAAGGCGACTTTGTGTCCGGAAATATTAGATTCTTTAAATGTAATACTTGATTTGAAAGGGCGACGATGATACACACAATCAGAATTCTTCACAATAGCAGAAGAGAAGTACCTCTGTTCAATTTCATTAAAGACATAGGCATCGTTTACAGAGATTTTATTCTCAATAGGAGTTAAGCCTATTACTGTTCCGTGCTGGAAAAGCTTATAACCCAATGAATAACGTTCACACAAGTCAGCAAGCCATATAGCATATCGTTCATAATGGACGGCAGTAGATACAGAATCAATCAAACCAATGCATTCAGTGACAGCTTTTTCAAGTAAAGCAAACTCTAGGCAGAAAGAATAAGGAATAGAATCCTCACGGCTATATTTCAAGGCGCTAAATAATACCGGGATGCGTTTCGTGTATGGCACAACTCCTACCACTGAGTGATTTCTAATTGACTGCATTAGTCCATCACCCACGAGTCCATATATGCGCACGTCATTGTACTCTTCTTCTAAGATGTGTTTTTCTATAGGAGAAAATGCAACCGCAAGATACTTAGATGATATGCAGCGATACCTAGCACAACAGATAGATACCAGCGAGTACGCCAACAACTTGAAGTAGTTACCAGGCCTACATACAGTTGAAACATAAGCCTTATATCCTCTGCGACAAATGCTGCTCATAGGCTAAGCTTTCGCTATATTGCTATTTCCTAATTCTCTTTTCAATACCAAGAGCCTCAAATAGCTTGATTCCGGCATTGTAAAGCACCTTCTGGCTTCGGAAACGCTCCGAACACTTTGGCATTTCGTGGTATTCCATCAGCTCGTCTTCGCTTATCTCAAGTCGTTTTGCAACCTCGGAGAACAGCTCTCTCGCCTCTTCATCTGTCAGGGGAGGCTTCTCCAAAATGCGCAAAGCCTCATCCCTGTTCATTTGGCCCGTCATCACCAAGCTCGACAGCTGAGCCCTGCGAATATCGTGGCCGAAACGCGTTGGAACCCACCACCCCTCAAGGAACTTCGTGATTAGATCCTCAAAGTGCTTCTGCCCGTAAGGAGCATACCCGTATTCGGTTTGAAGGGTTTTCACCATTTGGTTTTTTGTGAAGTGAACGAGGTTTAACGGCTTGATCGTTTTCACGCCGTATATATAAGGAAGAAGAACTTTGTGCTTGAAACCGTTGGTGAACGTGTACTCTTTTATGGGTATAGCACAGTGCTTCCTGATCACGTCCCTCATGTAGGTGCTATCCCCTGTAGGACCCCCATCTTTTCCCCAGGAGGCTGGGTCAGCAACGATTTCAGTGCAGATGTTGTAGCCGTTAAGTATGTATTTGACCCCAAGCTCTCGAGAATACCTATCAATAAGAGCGATAAACGCATGGTCCTGGGGAGAATCGAGGTTCTCCATTCCAGTGCGAAACCAAGCCAATTGCATTTCCCGCATCTCATCCCAGTTCATCTTCTCGACATGAAGATCTACGCCTAGTTTATCGGTTACTCTTTTGACGTTCTCCTCGGCAACAGGGAGGTTCCATCCCGCATCGATATGGAACACGAACGGTCGAAGCCCCCATTCTCTAACCGCAAGATGGAGCATATAAGTACTGTCCAGGCCACCGCTTAGCCCAAGGATGCAATCATAAGGTTTGCTCGCGCCTTTTGATTTGATCTCGTTCAATAGCCCGCTTAGTTCTTCTTCATGGCCCTTTCCATAGTTCCACTCGGGCAAAATTCGGGTTTCATACTCGATGCAGCGATTGCATACACCATTAGCGTCGAAGGAAATATCTTCGTCGGTCGTGTCCATGACGCATATTTTACAAACTTGGTATTCTCGTTCCTTACTCATCATTTTTCCCAATCATTGCAGTCTTCAATGCCCAACATCATTACCACTTCAGTGAATCTTCCTCCACACCGTCTTGTTCACCACACCCGTGTAGGACTGGATGACCTTGACCACCTTGTCGGAGACATTCTTGTCGGTGTAGTCGGGAACTGGGATACCATGGTGCCCGTCAGCCTCTATGGCTACAGCTAGGTCCACCGCTTGTAGCAGGCCACGTTCATCGATTCCCGAGAGAATGAAGCATGCCTTGTCAAGCGCTTCAGGGCGCTCGGTGCTTGTGCGAATACAGACCGCCGGGAAGGGTTTGCCAACGCTCGCAAAGAAGGATGATTCCTCGGGCAGGGTTCCTGAATCGGAAACCACACAGAAGGCGTTAGCTTGCAGGCAGTTGTAGTCATGGAAACCCAGTGGTTCATGCATGCGCACACGAGGGTCAAGCTTGAAGCCAGAAGCTGCCAAGCGCTTGCGGCTTCTCGGATGACAGCTGTAGAGGACTGGCATGTTGTACCTCTCAGCCATGGTGTTTACGGCAGAAAAGAGCGAGTTGAAGTTTGTCTCAGTGTCGATGTTTTCTTCCCGGTGGGCACTAAGTAGGATGTAGTGACCTTTCTCGAGTCCGAGCTCTGTATGAATGTTGCTTGAGTTGATCTTACTGAGATTCTTGCTCAGCACCTCAGCCATGGGACTTCCCGTCACATAGGTGCGCTCAGGAGCACAGCCGGCGTCCTTGAGGTAGCGCCTGGCGTGTTCTGAGTATGCAAGGTTCACGTCAGATATGACGTCTACGATTCTTCGATTCGTCTCTTCTGGTAAACACTCATCCTTGCAGCGGTTTCCTGCCTCCATGTGAAAAATCGGGATATGCAACCTCTTGGCACCGATGACCGACAGACACGAGTTCGTGTCGCCAAGCACGAGCACCGCATCAGGCTTAACCTCTGTCATAAGTTGATAGCTTTTGGCGATGACGTTTCCTATTGTCTCGCCGAGGTTGGCACCCACAGCATCTAAGTAGACGTCGGGGTCATCCAGCTCTAGGTCACGGAAGAACACACCGTTGAGGTTGTAGTCGTAGTTTTGTCCCGTGTGTGCAAGCAGGGTATCGAAGTACCTGCGGCACTTCTTGATGACCTCTGATAAGCGAATGACCTCAGGGCGAGTACCCACGATGATAAGTAGCTTCAACCTTCCGTCGTTTTTGAAGGACGCCATGGATCTACACCTCCTCGTAGTACGTGTCGGGACGCGCCGGGTCGAAGACCTCGTTGCAGGACATAACGGTGACAAGATCCTCGACATCGGAGAGGTTGATGATATTGTGAGTCCAGCCGGGAACCATATATACAGCTTCAATCTTGTCGCCCGATACTTCGAACTCAACTGTTTCACCAGTGTTGATGTTGCGTTCTTGGATGAGTCCATGACCCTTGACCACGATAAAGAGCTCCCACTTAGAGCTGTGCCAGTGTTGGCCTTTGGTGACGCCGGGCTTAGATATGTTGACAGATACCTGGCCACAATCTCGGGTATGCACAAGCTCGGTAAAGCTTCCGCGCTCATCGACGTTCATGCTCAAGGGGTACTTGAACTTCTCAACAGGTAAGTAAGTCAAGTAGAGCGAGCAGAGTTTCTTCTCGAAGGAGCCTTCCGGCATCCTTGGCATCATGAGGGTCTCTGGGCTCGCCCTAAACTCCTGCAAAAGCTCAACGATGCGTCCCAGCGTTACTTTGTGGGTGGTCGGTACATAGCAGTAGCGACCTGTACTGGAGGGAACCACCTCTGCCCCGTCGTACTCACAACGTTGCTCCTTACCCTCCAGAAGGTCAAACATCCCATTGACGAGATCGTTAATATAGAGAAGCTCAAGCTCTATATTTGGATCGTTCACCTCGAAAGGTTCATCGTTTGCTATAGCCCAGCAAAAGGTTGACACCGCCGAGTTGTAATTGGGGCGGGAATGCCCCATCACATTCGGGAAGCGATAGACCGCAACCTTTGCCCCAGTTTCCTTTCCGTAAGAGAAGAAAAGATCCTCTCCGGCCTTTTTGCTCTTGCCGTAGTCGCTCTCTTCGAACCTTCCAGCAAGTGTCGCCTGCACACTAGAGGCCAGCATAACAGTGCAGGTATTTCCAGCAGTCTTAAGCTCGTTTAGAAGATCACTTACAAATCCGAAGTTACCTTCCATGAAATCAGCAGGGTTTTCTGGTCTGTTCACACCAGCAAGGTTGAATACGAAGTCACATGCCTTGCAGTAGACCCTGAGTTCTTCGGGAGTTGAGTTCAAGTCGTACTCGAATACCTCTTCAATCTTAAGGTTCGGCCGAGTACGATCTTTGTCATCACGCAGGTTCTTTAAGGCACGGCAAAGAGCGGTTCCCACCATACCCTTGGCTCCAGTAACAAGAAGCTTCACGCTACTGCACCGCCTCGTGCTCGCGACCTTGCAGAGCAAGCTGTACATACTCGGCGGTCTTTATCTTTTCGACAGTACCTGCTACATCGAGCCTTGCCGTGTTGTGCGAAGTGTAGGCTTCTGTTGCCATTGTTTTTACTTCACCGTTCACTACGAACTTGTCGTAGTTGAGATCACGTGTGTCAGCATGTACCCGGTAGTAGTTACCCATGTCTTCAGCGCGAAGCCTTTCTTCGCAGGTCATAAGTGTTTCAAAGAGCTTCTCACCATGACGGGTACCGATAACTTGGATGCCAGTGTGTCCGAACACTTCTTGCACCGCCTCGGCAAGGTCGGCGATGGTGGAAGCCGGAGCTTTTTGGATGAAAAGGTCTCCTGGGTTTGCATGCTCAAAAGCGAAGCAGACAAGATCGACCGCCTCATCTAAGTTCATGAGAAAGCGTGTCATGTTAGGGTCGGTTATCGTAAGTGGCAGACCCTTACGAATACGATCAATGAAGAGCGGGATTACGCTTCCCCGCGAACACATAACGTTGCCGTATCTCGTGCAACAGATAGTGGTACCTGCCGCAGCCCCATTTCTTGCGTTTGCATAGATGATAGACTCCATCATGGCCTTTGATTTACCCATGGCATTGATGGGGTATGCCGCTTTGTCGGTGGACAGACACACCACACGCTTAACCCCTTCAGCAATAGCTGCATGAAGCACATTGTCAGTACCGATGATATTTGTACGCACGGCTTCCATGGGGAAGAACTCACAGGATGGCACCTGCTTGAGTGCTGCCGCATGGAACACGTAATCCACGCCTCGCATGGCGTCTCGAACGCTTTGCGAATCGCGTACGTCACCAATATAAAAGCGAACCTTCCCCGCCGCTTCGGGACTCACCCGCTGCAACCTGTGCCGCATGTCGTCTTGCTTCTTTTCGTCACGAGAGAAGATGCGGATCTCGCCTACATCAGAGTTAAGGAAGTGCTTGAGCACCGTAGAACCGAACGACCCGGTTCCGCCTGTGATCATGAGGGTTCTATCCGCAAAGGAAGCCATGTCAGCAACCATGCTTTCTCCCTTTCAGTCTTTCAAGTTCTCCGATAAGGGTGTTAAAGAACCTGTCTCTGCTGTAGTGTTCATCGCAATACGCCCGCGCATTTGCGCCCAGTTCTCTTCTCTGTTGCTTTGACAGAGCGGCAAAGCGCCTCAAGCAGCTTGCCAAACCTTCGGGATCTTCCGCTTCGCAGCAAAACCCGCAGTGCGCCTCTTCAAGAACTCGACGAGCCTCACCTGTCACCGTTCCAATGACAGGCTTGCCTGCAGCCATGTAGGACTGAATCTTTCTGGGAAGCGTGTATCCAAGAACTGGATCGTTTGCAAACGTGGCCACCATTGCGTCGGTTTTCGCATAGTAGGCAGGCATTTCCTCAAGTGGGTGTCTCCCATGAAACACGACATTGTTTAGATCAAGCTTACTTGCGAGGGCTTTACAGTTACCAAGCTCTGATCCAGATCCCACGATATGAAACCTAAATGGCTCACCTTTGAGCAAGTTAGCTGCTCTTATGAGGGTTTGCACCGACTGTGCAGCTCCGACATTTCCTGCAAACATGACGTTTAACACGTCATCAGGAAACACATCACCAGAAAGACCCTCAGGGTTCGCGGGTAAGTTCCGAAACATCTCTTCGGCGTATTGAGGCAGATAAAGGCAGTGTGTCTCCCTGCCCAGCAATTTAGACAGGTATTCCCCAAATGCGGGTGAGGTTACAGTCAGCATATCAGCTGATGAATATATCCTTCTTGATTCTGTAGCAAACGCCTTGTAGACAAACGATCCCCTACGAATACCGCCAGCAAGAAGGCTCTCCGGCCATAAGTCGACTACGTAGTGAAACACTGGCGTGCCGTGTTTTTCTGCATAGGAAAGCGCAGGAATAGCCATCATGACTGGGGAGAGCTGAAAGACCAAGATAACGTCGAAGCCTTCCCCAGCATCCTCAATCCTCTTCTTTCCCAGGCGCGAGAAGCTGTAGTAATTTCTCACCCTGTTTATCGCGCCTTGTTTCCTCGGAGCGATTCTGGTGCGCAGCACGCGGACACCCTCGATAACTTCGTCAAGCCGATCATTACCCTCGTATCCTTCATAAATCACGCCCTCGGGATAATTTGGACAACCAGTGACAACGACAACCTCATGCCCCCGGAAAACAAGCTCTTCACACACATCGGAAACATTGAACGGCTCAGGGCGATAGTACTGGCAAACAGCCAGAATTCTCACTGCGCTGCCCCTTCGCCTTCATGCCCTGGTACCGTTGTTTCCACAACTTCAGAACCTGACAGTTTCGAAAACGTGCCCAAGAAGCACTTAAAGTCAAATGCAATTCCGCGCCTGCGCATGTATTCACCATCAAATGCTGACTTGGCCTCGATGGTAAGCTCATCGCGGCCGTTAATCTGTGCCCAGCCGGTAAGCCCAGGGCGCACTTCGTTGGCACCGTACTTGTCACGCTCGGACACCAGGTCAAACTGGCTCCAAAGGGAAGGTCTTGGTCCCACCACACTCATGTCACCTTTAAGAATGTTGATCAACTGCGGTAGCTCATCTAGGCTGTATTTTCGAAGTGTTGCGCCAATGGGTGTCATCCATTCGTTGGCATCAATCATGTGACTGGGCAAATCCGGTGTATCGATTCGCATAGTACGAAACTTATAGATACAAAAGAGTTTCTTGCCCTTGCCAACTCGTCGTTGCTTGAAAAGGACAGGGCCGGGACTTGTTACCTTGACTGCAACTGCTGTACCCGCGATAAGCCACGAGAGTGCGATAAGCCCACACCCGCTCACAGCAATATCGAAGGTGCGTTTAATGAAGCGATACCCATATCTACCGTCGAGCTGCAGTTCTTCTCTTACCTGCGCAGATGTTGCAGTACGTCCATAGACTGCAGGAGCACTTTCCACTGACGCGCTGTCCGTAGCCTCTTTCGAAGATGCGACACCTTCCAGGTTACGCAGCATGTGTATCCGTCTTCCCGTTATGCAGCTCAGGGCGATACGTCGGCACAACCTCGGCGAGGACAAGTTTGATCTCGTCGTTGGTTTCGTCTAGGCACGCCTTAAGCTTGGCTAGATTGCCTTCGATTTCTCCTGCATCTTTGGCTGCAGCGCGGCTGATGCGGATTTCGGGATGGCTGGTGGGTAGCAGTTCTTCGTCGTCCATGAGAAGCTCTTCATACATCTTCTCGCCAGGGCGCAGACCAACCTCTTTGATTTCTACGTCACGACCAACCTTCAGACCTGATAGGGTGACCAAGTTTGCCGCTAGGTCCCAAATGCGAACGGGTTTACCCATATCGAGTACGAACACCTCACCACCTTCCGCCATAGCACCGGCAGTAATGACTAGGCGAGCTGCTTCAGGGATAGTCATGAAGTAACGGGTAATGTCTTTGTGGGTAACGGTTATGGGTCCACCTTCTGCAAGTTGGCGCTTAAAGAGCGGTATAACGCTGCCGTGGCTTCCTAAAACGTTTCCGAAGCGCACACAGGTAAATACCGTGCTTGAGATTCCTGCGTAGTACTGAACGATCATTTCGTCCATGCGCTTGGTAGCGCCCATGACGTTTGTGGGGTTTACTGCTTTGTCAGTGGATATCTGTACAAAGTGGGTACAGCCCTTCTCATGCGCCAATCGAACCACGTTCAGCGTGCCAAACACGTTGTTCTCTATAGCTTCTCGGGCATTTCTTTCCATAAGCGGTACGTGTTTATGTGCTGCTGCATGAAAGATAACCTGAGGGGTATAGCGATCAAAGACTCCGGCGATGGCAGGCAAGTGTGTAATGGATCCGATCTCAACCTTAAGTTCAATGCCCTCATCGGCACACTGGCCACATATCTCGTGATAGAGCTCATAGGTAGTGTTCTCGTATATATCAAACAGGATTATCTGTGCTGGCTTGGCGGGTAACAGTTGTCGTACAAGCTCACTTCCAATAGAGCCGCCCCCGCCTGTCACCAGCACGCACTTGCCAGCAACATATCCCATCTGACACAGATCGAGCGCTTTCTCTTCGCGCGCCAAAAGGTCAGATACTTCAACTTCACGCAAAGGAATCCTGTCATCAAGGTCTCGCGGCATGTCTTGGATAAGTGGCAAGGTAAGCGTACGCACACCCGTTTGAACACACAACTGAAAGATGCGGTCACGCTGTGCCTTGGTAGAGCGTGGCATTGCCAATACAATCTGATCTATACGACCACTCTCGCAGATGCTGGGGATGCTGTCACAGGTTCCCATCACCTTGACACCGTGAACATGACTTCCTACCTTGGCAGGATCATCATCTACAAGCGCCACAGGAACTCCTGGCAGATCTGGGTTTCCTGCTAACATGCGCTTTACCGTAAGAGCACCTGTTTCTCCTGCCCCTACAACTAACGAACGTGAAGCGCCACTCTTTTCGTTCACTCCGAAAAATGACCAACCCTTGCGGCCCGAATACAGGCGGATAGCAAAGCGGCTAGCGCCGCAAACAACAAGTAAGACGAGCCAGGCGACACAATACACGCGAAGTGGCAAGCGCTGGCCGAATACCACAGCTGTTACCACATCCGCAATAATGGATGCTGCGGTAGTAACCAAAACAACACGCACAAGTTCGCTTGTACTTGCGTATTCCCAAAGTGAGCTGTACAGGTGACCACAGGAAAACACGACTACGTTGATGGCAGCAATTGCCGCTACCATCTGTGCGAAGTCACCTAACCCTAAGATAACATCGAACACACCAGTACCCCATGCTGCAACAATGTAGGCAACTGCTGTTGCAACAACGTCGAGCAGCACCAGGGGTAGCGCCTTTATCAGCGCACGGACCTTGCCTGTACCAGAAGCCCCTTTCCCCAACTGCTTCGAAAGAGCCAAACGGCCCGATTTCGAGCCGTTCTGTGCATCTATATTTCGTTGTTCTGCGGTTTCGCTCATTCGCTTTTCTGGTTTGTGACAGATGTTTCTCTTCTGCTTCTCTTCTTGCCGCCTGGCGCAAACGCCATGGACACCAGGAAGAAGCCTCAACTTCACTGCTTCTTTCTGACAAGACTCAGGCCCACCTTTACTTCCACTGTTCTTCCCAGAATGGAAAGCTCTAGTGTTGCCTCGCGCTTGCGGCGGTTGACTTTTTTGATTAAGGCCTCGCGGCCCACCAAAGGGCCGCTTGCGACAACCACGCGGCCACCTTCCACGAAGCCCTCAGACATTTCCACCGTCCGATGCTTTCGCTGCGTGAAGGCGCAAATCCACGCCACCTCACCCTCGGCTAAGGGTGTAAACATCCCGTCGGTTCCCAAAAGCCGGGTGAAGGCGGGCACCTTCCCCAGAAGAGCAGAAAGGCGTTCCACCTTGCTGGTTACAACCATAATGTAGCCAGGAAAGAGGGCTGTTTCGCCTTCCACAAGTTCACCGTGCTGCTTTGTGAGGGTTTTTCTCTTTGGGACAAACACCTCGTCAACCAGGTTCTCTTCACCCGAAATGGTAAGGGTCTGTCCTATGAGGCCAACCGCCTTATCCTCTTGCCCGGTAAACACCTGAACGGCATACCACGGAGCCACGACTTTCCTCCTTCTTACCAATAGCGAAGCTGCACACGGAAGCCGCGCACAGCTTTTCGCAAAGGCTTCTCGCAAAGCCCAACTTCCAGACACGGCTTCGCCACTGGGGGCCGTTTTGACCTTCCCCTAAGAAACGACGGGATATCCATTCCCCACGGCTTGTACGAACGCCGAACGCGGCATCGCTTTACACCGAGGGGTTTTAAAGGCAGAGCCTTTCCCCAAGGAAACGCCGATTAATTCCGTCAGCCCCAACTTCGCAATGCAAGACGGCCTTAATCAGTGTTTCCTAGCTTTTGAACGGAACGTCCAGGGGAACGCACTCGGCGAACCCTTCGTCCACGTCCACAAAGCAAAAGCGCTTGTGACGATCCACCTTCACCACACGGTCTTCCTGACCCACCAGCGGGCCGGACTGCACATGCAGCACGCCGTCTTCTATGACAGCGGTGCTCGTACGGATGACGCGCTCGGTGTCGAGCACGCCCTCGTACCACTGTTGCGCGCCTTTCGCCAGCGGCGCGAAGTGACGTCCGTCGGCCTTCGCTATGCGCGCGGGGAAGGTGAGCTTGGCAAGCTCTTTGTCGAGCGCCAGCACGTCTTTTGTTACGACGAAGAAGTACTCCTGATACATTGGTACCGGGTAGAGCCTCCATGCGCCGTGGTACTTGCGCCAGCGCTCTTTGCGCATGACAAACGCGTCCTCGAGCAAGTCGGGGGGCAGAATTTTGCGCAGCTTGTCGCAGGTGGCCTGCTCACGCCCAGGGGCGTGCACCAGATACCACCGCCGCCTGCCGCGCGGCGACCTTCTACCAACAGGCATGCCACCAAGCGCTATGTTGCGTGCAGTACTACCCGAAAGCCTCGTAGCAGCACCAATTCCGCTTGCGACCAACCCGCTTTCCTCCTTCTTGCTTTGATGCGCCTGAAAGTGCAGAGAAGCCTCCGTACACAGACGTCATCAAAAAGCACACGTTTAGAAAACGGGTGAAAAAGGGATGACAAAGCGCTGCCGCTGTCCGACTTTACGTGTGAAAAAAGCCCTATTCTGGGCTTTTACAAGAGAGGGAATATGTATAATGGTCAAGCTTTTGCGAGTTGAAAACGTGTACGTTTTGACAACACAAAAAGGCATTATTACCTGGGGTTATATCTCCAAGGAAACACTGATTAAAATCCGCCAGCCCTTACGTTTATAAGGCAGAACAGCCTTTCATCAGTGTTTCCCCAGACAATGCGCCCTAACCTTCCAGCAAATCAAGCAGTTCTTCGCTTGTGAGGGCCGATAACGACGCCCCTGCCGCACCCAGTACGTTTTCGGCCAGTTCAGCCTTTGCTTCCTGCAATTTCAGAATGCGCTCTTCCACCGTACCTGCGGCTATAACCTTGTACACGCTTACCGCATGGCGCTGCCCAATGCGGTGCGCACGATCGGTTGCCTGGTTGGTGGCAGCGGCGTTCCACCACGGGTCGGCATGCACCACCACACTCGCACCGGTAAGGTTAAGACCCGTGCCGCCCGCCTTCAGCGAAATAAGGAACACCGGTGTATCGTCGGTGTTAAAGCGGTCAACCAGCCGCACGCGCTCTTTCTTAGATGTCGACCCCGTAATGCGGAAATACGACAATTCCCGCGCTTTCAGTTCGTCGGCAAAACGCGCCAGATAGCTGGTGAACTGTGAGAACACCAACACCTTTTCGCCTGCATCGCAGGCGCGCTGAACAAGTTCTATAACGGCGTCGGTTTTCGCCGAGCCGTGCTGGTAATTCTCAAACGCAAGTGCTGGGTCGAGTGCAATCTGGCGCAAGCGCGTCAGCTCGGCAAGCACCTCTACACGCGATTTCTCGGAAGCAGCATCGTTCTTGCCGCCGTTCTTGCCGCCGTTCTTGCTGTTATTCTTGCGGCTGGCCGACGCCTTCTTCTGAACGGTGAGCTCTTGGCGCAGCTGTTGTTCGGCGGCATCGTATAAGCGTCGTTGCTCACTCCCTAACGCCACACGCACCACCGACTCTATTTTCTCGGGCAACTCGGTTAACACGCCCGCCTTGCGGCGGCGCAAAATGAACGGCCCTAGCAGCGCTTGCAGGCGCTGTGATAGTTCTTCATCGCCACCCACAATACCCAGCTCATAGCGCTCTCGGAACCGCATGTAGGAACTTAAGAACCCCGGCATCAAAAAATCGAAGATAGACCACGCTTCCGACAAGCGGTTTTCCACCGGCGTGCCCGTAAGCGCAAAGCGGTGCTGCGCGCGCAGACGCTTCACGGCGCGGGTGGTAAGCGCCGTGTGGTTTTTCACGTACTGTGCTTCGTCAAGCACGCAGCAGTAAAGCTGAAGTTGTTCGAGGTCGTCTATGTCCATGCGCGTAATGTCGTAGGAGGCCACCAGCACGTCGATGCCGCTCTCAGTACGAATACGGTAACGGTCGAGCTTGGGGCCCTCCATCGCCCGTACCGAAAGCTCGGGCGCGAACCGGGCGAATTCGGCTAGCCAGTTATACACAAGCGACGCCGGACACACGATAAGCGACGGGCCCACCGCACGGGCTGCTTCCGCGCGCGCCAGCAGGAAGCTAATAAGCTGCACCGACTTTCCCAAGCCCATTTCGTCAGCCAGAATGCCGCCAAATCCCATGTCGGCAAGCGCACTTAACCATTGGAAGCCCTCTGCCTGATACGGGCGCAGCACGCCAACAAGCGAGGGCGGCACCTGATACGACGACTGATCTACCGAGCGCAAGCGAGCCACGTAGCTTTCGAAGGACTCGTCGCGGCGGGCGCTTTCGAATTCGTCATCTAAGTAAAGCGCTCGGTATGCGGGAAGCTGCGCGCGCCCACGGGCAAGATCGCCCACGCTTAGGCCTGTGTCGTCCACCAAGCGATCGACATCGGAAAAATCGAGGTCGGCGAGGTTTAACAGCGCGCCGGTGCTCAAACGGTGGTAGCGCCTGCGTCTGCGGTAGCCCGCAAGCAGCGCCGCCAGTTCGTCGGGCGGAAGGTCGCTTGACGACACATCAAGATTAATGAGGTTTCCCGCCAAGGAAACGCCCATTGTCACGTGCGGGCGCTTGTCGCTGGTAAGCCGGTCAAACGCCGGCGTGGTGAACACCTCGCCCATTTCCCTAAACTGCGACAGCCCACCGAAGAGCAGCTTGCCAGCTTTCGAGCCATCACCGAGCGGCAACGTGGCATCGGGCTCGAAGAATTCGCGCACGAGTGACGCTGCCCGCCGCTCGAGCACTTCGTCGCGCAGCATTATGGGCGCTTCGGCCTTTGCTGCGGCTTCGACCTCGGCGGCTGCTGGTGCGGCGCCCGCTGTTGCGGCCTTGGACGCACCGGCACCCGCCGCAGCACCAGCACCCGCCGCGTCAGAGCTCAGCGTTAGCGGAAAAGCTTGTTCGCCATAGCGCGCCAGCGCCTCAATTTCTATCAGGTCGGTCTTCTTCGTGTAGTCGAAGTAGAACTCAAATTGCACCGGCACCGGCCGCAACTGCTCAAACTCGGGCGGTGCCTGCACGCCAAGTGTTTCTTCGAGCAGTGGCAGCGCCGCAGCACAGAACAGCGGTGCATCTTCAGGCGCGATATAGAGCTCATCGTCGGAGGACTCGTACACACTGCGCAGAAAGTCGGCACAGCGCGCAAACGATGGCGAACAGTTATACAGCCCGTCATCCTGCAACACATACATACGGTCGTGTACCGCCACGAACACAATGTCGCTCGTACGATCAATCACGTACCCGCCCTTACGACTACGCTCGATTCTCAAGGGAATACACGGGTCACATTGCCGGATTTCCACCATCAAGCGCGTAGCAAGGTTGGGACCCGAACAGCTCAGTTCGAAGGGATAATCGGCCAACAAATCGAGAAGTTCAATAACCTCAACGTCCGACAACGACAGATCACGTTCGATCAGCACTTTTGCGCGACCATGCCAGAATAGGAAATTGTCAAGACGGGTGCGATTCTCGACCGCGCGTTCAAGAAAATCGATAATCTTGCGGGCATGCTCATCAAATGCGGCAGGCGCATGCGTAAACGCAAGCTTCTTCCCGTAGGTAACAAATTGCGCATTGTGCACCGCATCCAGAAAACTGCTGATGCTCTTCATTACGTAGCTGGCGCGTGGGCCTCGCACCTTGAAACGTACCGACCAGTCACCGTAATCGTACGAGAGAAAAGCGTCGAGTCCCACTGGGTCTATAAGCGACTCCCGTTCGGCCCGCACGCGACTTATGCGCTTTATGTACGCGTCGATCGATGGGCTGGTTTCGGGCGTCCGGTCGGGGCGATAGCCCTTAAACGCCGTTGGATTGTCCAGATATACCAGCGCCAGCGCAGCAGCATGCTTACACATGCCATCGTACTTGAACGCGGCCGGACACGTGCACGAGTAGTCATACACTTCGTCTGTGTTCTCATCGAGTTCAACGTCAACTCTGTAGTTCTCGGACCAGCCATCTGATGACAGAACGTAGCCGGAAAGATACGTCAGACCAGTATCATAGCCACACCGCTTCTTCGTTATGCCACCAACACGCCGCGCAAGTTGCTTCGCCCGCTGAAACGTGCGCGACGTGCAGCATTCTTCGACATCCCATGTTGTAATCATACCGTTGCCCCTGCTGCCTACAGCGCAAACTCATACATGACAAGATCGACCGTACCCAGATCGTCGTAGAACACCGGAAAGGTGCCTACACGCGTAAACCCGCACGTTTCGTACAGGCGCTGACCACGCACGTTGGTAGTAAAGGTGTCTAAGCGCAACGCACGCGCACCCTGCTCGCGCGCTGCACAAATGGCGGCTTTCACCAGCTGTTTTGCAAAACCGCGACCATGATAAGCGGGTAGCGTTGCCACCACGTGCAACACCAGCACCTCACCCGGCGCGGCGGGCACAAGCCACGGCACGCTGTCATATCCTGGGGCGCCTTCGCGGTTCATCACCAGCGCGCATACCACCGACCCATCGCTCAGCACGCCCAACAGCACCTCACCTGCGGCAACTGACGCACGCAGAAACTCCGACGAAGGGTGCACGTCGTGTTTCCACAGTACATCGAAATCGGTGCCCGCCATCTGATCAATCATTTGCGTATAGAAATCTAACACGCGCTCGGTGTCGCCTGCCCGAGCGACGCGCAGCGTCAGTTCGCCGTCCATGCCTGCGCTCCCATCAACTCAATCGCGCTTTCACGCAAGGAGAAAGTTTATCACGTGTTTGTGCAGCGCAGAGGCGACACGCGCAGATGTCAGCGACGCGCAGAAGGTGTCCTGTCATTTCCCACGGGTTAGCCAGGAATAGATAGCACGGGACAACGGGGACGTAGGCAGCGTTACCGCCGTGAGGAAGCGAACGGCTCGAAGCTTGACATCTGGTCGGCGGCGGGAATGTGCACAATAAAGACGCTACCCTTCCCCATTTCGCTTTCCACCTCAATGGTGCCGTTATGGTAGAGCACCGCATGCTTTGCAATAGCCAAGCCCAAACCTGTTCCGCCCGTTTCTTTCGAACGGCTTTTCTCCATGCGATAGAAGCGCTCGAACACCTTATCGCGCGCCTCGGGAGGAATGCCCGGGCCTGTGTCGCGTACGCGCACCACTGCCTGCCGCTGCGCGCCGCACGCACCCGACGTTGCAGCTACGCGCCCGTGTGACATTTGGGCTGCTTGTTGGGGGGAAAGCCTCAAATCGGCCGAGGCGAACGCATCGGCTACCCATTCCTCACACACCGTTACCTGAACGTTGCCACCAACGTGGTTGTAGCGAATGCCGTTTTCTATAAGGTTGTACAGCATTTCTTCAAGCAGCGTGCCTTCGCCGAGCACCGTTGCACCTTCGCCGTCTACCGTCACGTTTACGCCGCGCTCGGCAGCAAGCGCCGACAAACGCGCCGCCATGCGCTTGGCGGTTTCCAGCAGATCAACGCGTCCCGCCGCAACGCCGCCAAAGCCAACTTCGTCAAGCCGAGACAACGTGAGCACGTCGTTAATGAGCGAGCGCATGTCTTGCGACTCGTCATAGATAAGGCTCGCGAAACGCGCGGTGTCTTCGGGCGGAACCATGCCAGATCGCATGAGTTCGGCATACCCCGATATCACCTGCAAGGGGGTTTTCATCTCGTGCGACACGTTCGCGGAGAAATCACGCCTCATGCTTTCGGCGCGCGCGAGTTCGTCATTTTGTTCTTTGAGCTGGCGCTGTTGCTCGTCAATTCGTTCGAGCAAGGGAACCATTTCGGAGTAGATGTCATTTTTCAGCGGGTCGGCAAAATCGAGCGCGTCGATGGGACGCATAATGCGTCGCGTGAGCACCTGCGACAGCAGCAGCACCAGCACCACGGCTACCACACTTGCCGCAACCACCGGCCACACCATGCCGCGCGCAAACGCGAACAGCGACTTTCGCATTTCCGATGCGCGCATAACCGATCCGTCATCAAGCAGCACGGCAGCATACACGGTGTCGGTTCGCAGTGTGTCGGAAAAGCGTGTGATTGCCCCTTCGCCTGTGCGCGCCGCATCAAGCACTTCAGGACGGTCGGCATGGTTTGGGAGCTCGCGGGTTTTACCCATGGCACTGTCGTAGAGAACCTCGCCATCTGAAGCGATAAGCGTTAAACGCACCTCACCAGAAAACTGCCCGCTTAAAACCTCGATGCGCTTGGAAGGTTCCACGTTTTCCAAATGAGCGGCAACATCGCGCGTGTAAATGAGCAAGCGTGTTTCGTTGTCGTGCTCAACCAAAGCGTAGTAGATGCAGGTAATAACCAGCGCGGTAACCGCAATAACGCCCACGGTAAACGCCAACACCGTGGCGAAAATCCTCCCCGATAGGCTTTGCGCGCGCTTGGCGTTTTCCATGGCCCGCCGCCTACGCGGGCACTTTCAGGCAGTACCCCACACCGCGAACCGTGGCGATTAACTTGTCGGCTCCTTCACACGCGCTTGCCAGCTTTTGCCGCAGCGTTTGCACGTGCACATCCACTGTACGAGTTTCGCCCACGTACGTAATATCCCACACGTCCTTGAGCAGTTGCGCACGCGTAAGCACGCACCCTCGGTTCTGCATGAGCGCATGCAGCAGATCGAATTCCTTCAGCGTAAGCGTTACCGGCACGCCATCCACCGTAACCGCGTGTGCATCGGGTGAAAGCGCAATGGGCCCCACGCGAAGTTCGCCACGCTGCGAGCCAGCAGACACGCGGGCGCGCCGCAACAGCGCATTTACGCGTGATACAAGCTCCATCATGCCGAAGGGCTTTGCCAGGTAGTCGTCAGCTCCCGCGTCGAGCCCGCATACCTTGTCGTATTCGGTACCCTTAGCAGTAAGCATCATCACCGGCAGCGCCGCCGTGGCAGCGTCAGCTCGCAAGCGGCTTAACACTTCCATGCCATCAACGTCGGGCAGCATGATGTCAAGCAGCACCAAATCGGGAAGGCTGCTTTTGCATGCGACAAAGAACTCATCGGCGTGGGCAAACCCCTGCGCCTCAAAGCCCGCTTGCTTAAGGGCGTACACCGCAAGCTCGCGAATGTTGGTATCATCTTCAACGTAGTAAATCATGCGATTGATTATAGAAGGCTCGCGAACCAAGCGCGAGCCTTCATGCATCAAATTTAAGTAAAGAAGCGCAGCCGTCGGCAAAATCACTGAGCCAACCAGTCGAACAGCCAACTATGCGCCGCGCGGCCGAACTGCCGAGCAGCCTGTCAGCTTATTCGCCGTGCCTTCTAGCAGCTGAACCTCCGAAGCAGCTTAGCCGAAGCGGCCTGCCACGTAGTCGGCAGTGCGGGCGTCGTTCGGCGACGTGAACACCGTGTCGGTATCGCCCGCCTCAACCATTTCACCCAGCAGGAAGAACGCCGTTTTGTCGGAAACGCGCAGCGCTTGCAGCATGTTGTGCGTAACCATGATAACGGTGTAGCTCTTCTTCAGCTCGCCCACCAGCTCTTCGATCTTAGCGGTGGAAATGGGGTCAAGCGCACTCGTGGACTCGTCCATGAGCAGCACCTCGGGGCGCACAGCAAGCGCGCGAGCAATGCACAGACGCTGCTGCTGTCCGCCGGAAAGCCCCAGAGCGTTTTTCTTCAGGCGGTCCTTCAGCTCATCCCAAATGGCAGCATCGCGCAAGCTCTGCTCAACGATGTCGTCAAGGTCAGACTTCTTCCGAATGCCATGCGTACGCGGGCCAAATGCCACGTTGTCGTACACGCTCATCGGAAACGGGTTTGGCTGCTGGAACACCATACCAACGCGACGACGCAGGTTGTTCACGTCAATTTCGCGATAGGCGTCGCTACCATCGAGCGTAATTGAACCCTCAACACGGCAACCCTCAACCAAGTCGTTCATGCGGTTCAGGCTTTTCAGCAGCGTCGACTTGCCGCAGCCCGACGGGCCAATAAGAGCCGTTACCTGGTTTTTCGGGAAGGTGAGGTTTACGCCCTTCAGTGCATGGAAGCTCTTGTAGTACAGGTCAAGGTCGCGCACTTCCATCTTCGAAGCCGTTTCAACGGGCACTGCCGTGTGGGAGAACTCCGACACAGGCGCCGCAAACGCAACGGGCGACTTTCCGGTTTCGGGCACGACGGCGGCATCTGTGCGCTCCATCACCGCATTAGTCATCATCGTTTCCTTTCTTCATCTTCGTGGCCGCAAACGTGGCCAAAAGGTTCAGTCCAACCACCATGATCAGCAGCACAACGGCGGTGGCGTACGTTTCATTCACGTGCAGGCCTTCGCTTGCCAACACGTACATGTGCACCGCCAACGTGCGGCACGAATCAAATACGGCAAATGCGCCCTCGCCCACGAAGTTGGGCACCTGCGCGATGGTTCCAGCCGTGAACAGCAGTGCCGCTACCTCACCCACGCATCGACCAAGCGCCAAAATCACGCCGCCCAAGATGCCAGGAATAGCGGTGGGAAGCACGCAGCGAAACACCGTGCGCAAGTGGCCTGCGCCCAAGCCAAACCCGCCCTCGCGGTAGGCGTCGGGCACTGCCAGCAGCGCCTCTTCGGTCGTGCGCATAACCACCGGCAAAACCATAATAGCCAGCGTGCATGCACCCGACAGAAGCGACAGGTTCCATTGCAGCGCCGTTACGAAGAACAGCATGCCAAACAGGCCATAGATAATGGAGGGAATACCCTGCAGGGTTTCGGTGGTGGTGCGCACCAACTGCACGAAGCGGCTTCCTCGCGGGGCGTATTCCACCAAATACACTGCGCTTCCCACGCCAACGGGCACCGCCATAATCAGCGACAGCCCCGCCATAACCAGCGTACTTACCAGCGCCGGCATAAGCGACACGTTCTCGGAGGTGTACTCCCATTCAAACAGGCTCGGCGTTAAGTAGGGAACACCATTTATCAGAATGTAGCCTACCAAAAACGCCAACACCAGCGCCGTTAAGGCAGCACCTGCGTACACGAGCACACGAAGCAGCGCCGAAACCGTGCGGCGGCGGCGTTCTTGCGCCGCTTCGGCCGCAGCAAACAGGTCGTCTGCTCCATTGCCGCCCGGCACCTGACCACCCGATCCGGAAGAGCCGGCAGCTTCGGGCGCGTATGCGAATTGCGACGTCATTTCACCTCACCTCGTCTCTTGATTGCATTGAACAGCATGGTGATCAGCAGAATGAACACAAACAGCACCACGCCGGTTGCAACAAGCGCTCCACGGTGCAAGTCGGCCGCGTATCCCATTTCCAGAACGATGTTGGCGGTCATGGTACGCACGCCGTCGAAAATGGAACCGGGGATAACCGGCTGGTTGCCTGCCACCATGATTACGGCCATCGTCTCGCCGATGGCGCGGCCCACGCCCAGCACAACTGCCGCCATGATGCCGGAAATTGCCGCCGGAACGATAACGCGGAACACCGAACGCTCATGGTCGGCCCCCAGCGCAAGCGCTCCTTCGTAGTACTTTCGCGGCACGGCGTCAATTGCGCTTTGCGCCACCGTAATAACCGTCGGAAGAATCATGATGCCAAGCAGCAAAGCCGCTGCCAAAAGCGACAAGCCTCGTCCCGGCATGTTCTCGCGAATGAACGGCACGATAACTACCAATCCGAAGAAGCCATACACTACGCTGGGAATGCCGGCCAGAAGCTCAACGCCGGGCTTCAGCGCCGCCGCCACACCGCGGCTCGCGAAGCGCGACAAGAAAATCGCACACAAAAGTCCAGTCGGAACGCCTACGATCATGGCACCCGCTGTTACGTAGATAGAACCCACGATCATCGGGAAGATGCCATACAAGTCGTTCGCCGGACGCCAGGTGCTGCCAAACAGGAATTCAGGCAGCCCAATCTGCGCCATAGCAGGCACGCCGTTGGCGAACAAAAACACGCAGATGAGCACCACTGCAAGCACGGAAACCGCAGCTGCAATGGCGAACAGGGCGCGCGCCAACCCCTCCTTCGCCGCAGATGACGACATGGTTGCTCCTTTCATCGAAGCGATCGGACCCAACAAGCGCCGCCCTTTACGCCATTCAAACAGGCGGCGCACCTTAAGCCAGCCCTCCCTGCAAGCAGTGCGCTCGAGGACACCACTTGCAGGGATGGGCGAACAGGTGCGCCTCCGTGCGCCTTACACGGCGCGGGCAGGCGCTCGATAGGGGCCTTACGCCAATTCGCTCCAATCGGTCACTTCACCGGTGTAGATGCTCTTCACCTGCTCGGAGGTAAGAGCGGCCACAGCAGATTCGGGCGACACGATAACTGCGATGCCATCCTGAGCGATGACAGTCGAAACAACGCCGGATTCCTTCTCGGAGTCCTTCAGCTCACGCGAAGCCATGCCGATGTCGCACGTGCCTTCAACCGTCATGTTCACACCCGTGGTGGAGTCGGACTGCTGCACCTCAACGGTTGCGCCTTCGTTGAGTGCCTCATAAGCCTCGGCCAGCTTCTCCATGACCGGCGTCACCGAAGAGGAACCAGCAACCACGATCTTGCCGCTCACGCCGCTGGGCTCATAGGCCTTCGCCTCGCTGTCGACAGCAATGTAACCAGCCTCTTCCACAACCTTCTGGCCGTCAGCGCTCATGATGAAGTTGATGAAATCCTGAGCCTCTGCGGACAGGCCTTCCTTGGTAACAATGTTGAAGGGGCGAGCAACCTTGTAGTCGCCGCTCTTCACGTTTTCGGGCGTGGCTGCCACGCCGTCGATCTGAACCGCGCGCACGGTGTCATTCAGCGAACCGAGCGAAATGTAACCGATTGCGTTAGGATCGCCTGCAACCGACGTCATCATGACCGAGGTGGAATTGGTGATAGCAGCGCTGGGCGTGGTCATGTCAACCTTCTCGCCCGAAGCATCCTTTTCCTCAATGCCGAACAGCTCAACAAATGCACCGCGAGTTCCCGAACCGTCTTCACGCGAGTACACAGAAATTTCGCCAGCGGCTTCCGCCGGAGTGGCTTCGCCACCCGAGTTCTCGGCGGAATCGCTCCCCTGCGAGCTGCAACCCACGAGGCCGAATGCGCCCATCGCCATTACAGCAGCGAGGACGACTCCCAAAACCTTCTTTTTCATGCTTCTCCCTTCAATCCTCTTGTCAGGGCGGCTTTCACAACCGCCGCATCCATTACGACCACCCCTCGCGGTGGCCGCTATCGCGCGGCTATATTGCGCAGAACACGACATCTCGCGCCCGCACATCCGCATATGACCATGATCGGCGCGACGTATCAGGCTGCCATCACGCAACGGGAAAGGCCGAGTAAAGAAGTGAATGAGAAATGTAAAGTTTTTCAGGAAGGAGCGGTTTATTTTGGCTACCCTACGTTTGTAGGACGACCAGTTATAGTTTCTTTACGGAAGCGAATCCGCCCCGTCGGCTTTGTTCACAGCCGACGGGGCGGATTTCTGGAAAAGGAAGCTTTCAGGGACGCTGGCGATTTACTCCAGCGCGGCGACAATTGCGGACACGTCGGCCAGGTCAACCGGCGTTTCCTCGTGCGTTTCCATGTTGCGCAGGACAGCCGTGCCTGTTGCCAGTTCGTCAGAGCCCAGCGTTATCACATAACGCGCGCCCAGCTTGTTCGCAAGCTTGAACTGACTTTTTAAGCTGCGTGCTTGGTGGTCTTGCTCGGCGGCACGCCCGGCATCGCGCACGGCTTGCACCAGGAAAAACGCTTGCGGCCGCGCCTCGTCGCCTGCGCAAGCCACGAAGAGGTCGCAGGTTCCCGCCCGCGGGAATTCGACGCCCGCCGCCCGCAAGGCCAACACGCACCGCTCAAAGCCCAACGCAAAGCCGAAACCAGGCGTAGCGCGCCCGCCCACTTCTTGGGCCAGCTTGTCGTAGCGCCCGCCGCCACCGATGGCGTTTTGGCTGCCCATGCCTTCGGTTACCTGCACCTCAAACACCGTACGCGTGTAGTAATCGAGTCCGCGTACAAGCTTATGGTCTTCAACATAGGTTAGCCCTGCTGCATCCAGATACGACTTCACCGCTTCGTAGTGATCGCGGCAGCTGTCGCACAGGTGATCGGTAATCTTCGGAGCACCGTCCATTACAGCACGGCAGCCCTCGTTTTTACAATCGAACGCACGCAACGGGTTAATGTCGGCACGACGCAGGCATTCCTCACACAACTGCGTTTCATGCTCGGCCATGTAGGCACGCACGGCTTCACGATACGCCGGACGGCACTCCTCGCAGCCCATGGAGTTCACCAGCAGGCGCGTTGCGGAAACCGGAATGCCCACCGCCTCAAAGAAGCGCATGAGCATGATAATTCCCTCGGCGTCGACGCTGGGCGCTTCGGCCCCCAAGCACTCGATGCCTACCTGGTTGAACTGACGCTGACGGCCTTTCTGCGGGCGCTCGGCTCGAAACATCTGCCCTGCGTACATAAGCTTTGCAGGTGCTGCCCCCTGCGGCACTAAATCGTGCTGCACCACGGCGCGGACCACGCCGGCAGTGCCTTCTGGACGCAAAGACAGGCGGCTTGAGCTTTTCACGCTGCCACCGTCGGTGAGCCGCTTGAGGTTTTCCCCCGAAATGGCAGTGAACATCTCTTTTGACACCACATCGGTAGCCTCGCCGATGCCGCGCACAAACAGCTCGGTTCGCTCAACGATGGGTGTTTCGATGGTCACGTAGCCATAGCGCCCAAACACCTCGGCGGCAGTTGCCTTAAAGCGCGCCCAGAACTCCGCTTCGTCGGGTAGTAGGTCGAACGTTCCTTCGGGAGATTGAATAGCCATAGGTGTTTCCTTCGTTATCAGACATCGTGAACCGGATCATTGTAGCGCTAACCGCTCAGAAAGCAGCACCGCGTTTATGACACGTTGTATGCATTCCGCACCCACATCGCATCTGCGCGTCTAAACCTCCAGCGAGCGCAGCACCGCGGTCAGCGCGTCGTCGGGACGGTAGCGCAACCGCAGCGAAAGCAGGTTGCGAGCAACTAAGAACAGCCCTTCATCCGCCGCGGCGGCAGCTCCCGCACCCAACGCGTCGAGCACACACTCCACCGGAGCAACAGGCACGCCCGCTTGCGCGAGCTCGGCATCGATCTCGTCGCGCTCGGGCATTACCACGCCCGTCTCGTCAAGCAGCTCCTTCAGTTCCGCTGATGACTGCGCGTACACCACCGATGCTGTTTGCATCGACTTCAGGTAGCATGCCGCCCCCACACGGGGTTTTCCCAACCGCCACAGTACGTAGGCAAGTTGGTAGTACGCAACGGCAATATCGTTTGGCTGCGAAGCTATAAGCAACCCGCGCTCGAGCGTTTCCTTCGAGCTTTCCATGTCGCCCACCAGCATATATGCACGGGCGAGCGCACGAAAGCCTACCAACGCAGTAGGCGCGAGCTCGCAGGCGCGCTTGCCGTAGCGCAGTGCGTCGTCCGCGCGCTCGAACGAGTTTTCCAACAAGCTTACCAGGTCGAGGTGGCACAGATAGAACGCGTCACTTGCCAGCACCATCTGCTTGCCAGCATCATCGATGGCTTGCCGACACGCGATACTACCATCGCGGCGCGCCAAGTTGTACAACACGCGCGACGCATACGCATCGAACACACGATGAACGGTAACGGCACCATCAACATAGCCGTCGAGCGCCTCGGCTTCGGTAACTGCGGCAGACAGGATGCTAATTGCTTCCTCTGGCCTTTCTTGCGCAATTGTCCTCGCGCGGTTGAGCGCTACTCGACAGCGGTCTTCTCCGACGAAACTGGCAACCATGGCGTTTTGGTCGGCCATGTCGATGGTTCCGTCCACAAGCCCTGCCATAAGACGGCGACACGCCGCCTGCTGAGCATCGTCACGCGCCGCCTTCGCCTGCGCCTCGGCTTCGCGACATGCGGCTATCGCCTCGGTCACGCTTGCCGTCCCGGCAATGCGGTCGGCGAGACCCTCACCTGCAAGGCGAAGTGTCGATTCGTATTGAATATGCAAGTCGCGCACATTATCGGCACCTAATGCGACAACTGAAGCGGCCGCAAAAGCATCGCCGGCAAGTTCTGGGGCGCGCTTTCTGAATCGCGCCGACGGCAACTCGCGTACCGCATCGAGCGCCGATGACGCCTCGGTGGCAAGTGGCACAGCGCATCGCACGAACAGCGCCTGCGGATCGCCGGCGCGTTCGGCAGCAAATCCATTTTGAGCGTAGTCTCCCCTGTTCAGAGAAACGTTGTAGAGCACATCGCCCGCTATCATATGCTCCGAGACAGGCAAAGAAAAACTCGCTGAAACGGCAGCGGGCGTGGGTACAGCGCCACCCTCGTGCCCTTCTGTCGCCTCTTCTGCGGCATCGTCGACAAACATGCGGGCAGATATCAACACACACTGTACCTGGCTCGATGCCTCGAAAGCGGCAGCAGCCAACAACAGCCCCACATGCATGGCATAGCGCGCAGCCTGAGATGCGCGCTCGGCGTCACCTGCCCACAGCCATCCGCTGCGCGCGGGCGCATCCGCCGCAGCCAAACCAGAGTCAGCGCTGGCAGGAGCTGCACCCACCGACTTCGCCACGCCGTCGCGCCACACCCATTCGGGCATAAACGACGCATCGGGTACCACCAGATCAAGCGCAACCAGACCAGCGGCAACGTCGGCGCGCAAAGACATATCAACACGGAACGGAAGTTTGGCATTCTCAAGTGCCGCGCATACGCCGCGGCGCAACATCCATTCGCCGTTACTGCGCCCAACTGGCGCATCAAACAGCTGGTCAACAACGGGCTGCTGCACGCCCGCTGTTTCGATGAGATACGCGTCCCATCGGGCGCAGTCGACATCGGTTGCTACACTTGCGTTGTCGCCAAACGCGTCTGCAACCAATTTAAAGCGGTTCAGGGCAGCTTCAAGCGCCCAAATTTGCCGCTCAGTTACCGGAGAATCAGAGCTTTCGCTTGCAAGGTAGAAGATGTCGGCGTACTTCGCCGTTCGCACGAGCCGCAACTCGTCATTGGGAACATCAGCAGCATCGAGCTCGGTAAGGCCTGCCGCCTCCAACCATTTCACCAAGCATCGCACCAATGCCGGTGGCTGAAACGCCGGATCGGCGTCGGCCTCGCGCACCAGCGATGCGATAGACCTGAGCGCCTGAAGCCCGGGTTGGTGGCGCAATATGTCAAACACGCTTTCAAGCCCCCGCCCAGGAACGCGCTGTGCACCCAACCAGGGACGATACACAAACGCCAGATACGCACGAGCAAATGCCTCTTCGTAGGACAGATTGGTGCCGTAGCTTTTAAACCCATACCACGAATCGAACATGGAGTAGCGATCATTCACACAGCGATACCGCGCGACATCGGTCTTCTCGCCGCGATCCCATACGTACACGCAGCCCGTCTGCACATCTGGTTCGGGCTGATCCGTAAACTTCGCGAACGACAAATCGGGTTCGCGCGCCGGGGGAGCCTCAATGAACCGGTCTGTTTCAAATACGCGACCGAACGGATCGATATACGCGAGCAGTTTCGCCCTACTTGCGCCAAACGCGTTGCCTCCCATGAAATCGACCACATAACTGCCCCCAGTCGGCGGGCACAAAAGATGCGAAGTGATCACACCGTAGGGCCCTTTCACCGCATCTCGCGCGCGTACTGCTGCAGAAACACCACCGTCGGCACCTGTTTCAGCGATGTCAGCACTGTCAGCGCCCGCATTCGCAATGGGGAGCACCGCACCTTCCAAAATGAAACGCTCCGCCGAAAGCGGCACGTCGATAATGCCCTTTTCGACGGCCGCACCCACGCGCACGCGCGCCGCCGTATCAACCGGCATAGCAGACGTGGCAGGTGTTGCCATCTTCCGATGTTCTATCACCTTACCCAGCATTCTTGAGCGAACCGTCCTATCCTTTGCATGCGCCCGCGCGTTTTGCGCCGGGCAATTCTGTTTGAAGCGTTGTTTTCACAAGCGTATCACACCTGCGTTCTCAGATTTGTATAATGGTTCGCGGTAAACACAAACCTACCCGCGAGCTACTTCGCGAAAAAATGCCAACTCCCAAGCAGATGAGGCTATAGATGAGCAAAATGAAAACCGATAACGAACTGCGCAATCGTATACTGGCAGTGTTCGCTGCGGCCGCCGTTCTTGTTGTGGCGCTGATTCTGTTCATTAATGTGAACGCCCAACGTACCATTAACCAAACCAACGAGTATCTCGAAACGTCGGCCAACCAAACGGCCCGACGCATTAACGATGTGTTCGATAGCTCCCTGAACAGCCTTCGAGGCGCCGCCAAAATTTGCGAGCGCGCAATCAAGGACGACAACGTAAGCATTGATGACGTTGTTACCGACTACGCCATTTCGCAATTTGACAACACGCTCTTCGTCGACGCCAACGGCATAGCCAACAACGGCGACGGCAGAACTGCCGACGCCAGCGACCGGCACTACTACAAAGCGGGCATGCGAGGCGAAAGCGGTATCTGTTTCATCAGTAACGCCCTTTTCGACGGCCGCAACGTTTTGGTCTTCTACGCCCCCGTATACGACGGGGATAAAGTCATTGGTGTCTTAGTATCGTTATTCCATGAGGAAACCCTTGTCGAGGTTATGTCTACCGAGTTCTACGGGCAGCCCACCCCCACCTACTTGTGCACGGCTGACGGCACCGTAGTTGCACAGGCCGATCCCACCAGGCCAAACGCAGAAAACATACGCGAGGTGTTCTTCGATAAGGAACTCAATGGATCAAGTATTGAAGTTTTAGTTAAAGACACCTCTGAAAGAACTTCTACCGATTTCACCTATCGCACGTCTGAAGGAGTGGGCAACACCTTCTTGGTCAAGCTTCCTTCCTACGACTGGGTGCTCGTGCGCTCGTTCCCCTCGGCTATTACCAACAGCATGATCTCGGAAGCAAACGCCTCTGGTTTCATCGTTATCGGCGGCATGCTCATTGCAGCCGCTATTGTGATTGCAGTCTTCATGATGCAAGCACGAAAGCGAACTCAGCAGCTGCTGTTCGAGCGACAGGAAGCCAATCGCATTATCGATGCGACAACAGACCTGTTCACCAATCTGCTGTCTATTAACCTAACAGAGGGCACCTATGAAGTCTTAAAGAACAATGCCGAAAGCAGCCTATCCGTAAAGGGCAGCTACGACGACCTGCTCGCCTATTACGTGTCGCAGGCGGATAGCTCCCACAAAGACGCATCGGCCATTCTTTTCCTCAATAAACATAATGCAAAGGAAATGCTTCACCCAGAAGTGCCTTTTGTCAAAAACGAGTGGAAAACAGCCGACGACATGGGTGGACGCTGGCTTCGGTCTTACACCTTGTGCCTCGATAGAAATGCCGCAGGCGAGCCTATCAGCCTGCTTGTTGCCATTCAAGACATCACCACTGCCAAAGAACAAGACCTCGCAAAACACCTTGCTCTAGAAAACGCGTTCCATGCGGCGGAGCATGCATCGCGTGCCAAGAGCGACTTCTTAAACTCCATGTCGCACGATATTCGCACACCTATGAACTCCATCATGGGGCTAACCGCCATCGCCAGCATGCACATAAACGAACCCGAGCGTGTGCATGAGTGCTTAAACAACATAACCGCCGCAAGCAGGCATTTGCTGGGGCTTATCAACGAAGTGCTCGATATGGCGAAAATTGAATCGGGATCCATCGGCCTTGCCGAAGAACCCTTTAGCCTGTCTGAATCTATTGAGAGCCTTGTGAGCATTATAAACCCGCAGATCGCCGCGAAGGGGCAACGGCTCAAGATGGATTCTATTAACATCAAGCACGAGTACGTGATTGGTGACCCCACTCGTCTTCAGCAGGTGTTTGTGAACATCATGGGCAACTCGGTGAAGTTTACCCCCGAAGGCGGCACGATCGGGCTGCGCATTGCCGAACTTCCTAGTCCTGTGCCCGAGTGCGGTTGCTACGAATTCACCTTCAGCGACACGGGCTGTGGCATGAGCGAGGAATTCATGAAGGTTATGTTCGAACCCTTCACACGTTCCCAAGACTCACGCACAACCAATGCTGAAGGGACAGGCCTTGGCATGCCTATCGCAAAGAGCGTTGTTTCGCTGATGGGCGGCACGATTGATGTTGAGTCGAAAGAAGGGGAAGGTACCACGTTTACCGTGGTCGTTCACTTAAAACTGCGCGATGGAGGCCGTGAAGACCTGGAAGACCTGAAAGGCGTGCGCGTGCTGGTGGTTGACGATGAGAAAGTTGCCTGCGAGGGGGCCTGCACGTTGCTCGACAGCATAGGGATGCGCTTCGCGTTCGCGCTTTCTGGCCAAGAGGGCATCGATGCGGTACTTGCTGCCGAAGCCGATAACGACCCCTTCCGTGCCGTTATCCTCGACTGGCGTATGCCCGGCATGAGCGGCCTGGAAACAGCGCGGCGCATTCGCGAGGTTGTTACCAAGAACATTCCCATCATTATTCTGTCTGCCTACGACTGGTCGATGATTGAACAAGAAGCGCGCGAAGTTGGCGTAGATGCGTTCATATCGAAACCGCTGTTCCGCAGCCGCCTGGTGCAGGTGATGCAGGAACTGCTGTCGGGAAAAACCACCGACGTTCTTGATGAGCGAACGATTTTGGAGGAACTCGCCTTCTCCGACAAGCATGTTCTTCTCACCGAGGACAACATGATGGCCGCCGCCATTGCCCAAGAGCTTATCGGCATGACCGGAGCTGTTGTGGAGCATGCCGAGAACGGCCAGATAGCAGTTGACATGCTGCTGAAGCACGACCCCCACTACTACGACATTGTGCTGATGGATATTCAAATGCCAGTTATGAATGGATACGAGGCGTCGATAGCCATCCGCAGCAAAACCAACGAGCGGCCGGATTTGGCAGATATCCCCATTGTGGCGCTTTCCGCCGACGCGTTTGCTGAAGACATCCGCCAAGCGCACGCCTCGGGCATGAATGACCACATGGCAAAGCCCCTCGAGATTGACACGCTGGTGCACATGCTGCGCAAGTGGATGTCGTAATGGGGATGTTGTAGTGGTGGTTTCGTAGCCGAGGCGTCGTAGCCGAGATAGAGGTTCGAGATAGAGGTTTAAAATGTGTGGCAGACGAACTGCTAACGTACTCGCCACACATTTTCATCTTGCATGGCATCAAGAAGCCATGGGCCGTTTACCTGGGGATTTCCCCACCACGATAGCATGCCGCGCGACCATTCCATGATGCACGTAAACACGCGTGTGTTATCAAAGACTGTAATGTGCTCACAAAAGTCAAGTACGCTGGCGAGCCCCGAAAGCGAAGCAGTGAATCGCCGTTGAACGACACGCTCGCCTATGTCATGTCCACCGACTTCAACACGATGCGCGATGCGCCGGAGCGCAATGTGCGGGCTTTCAACGCCAACATAGTACAAGAAGACACGATATCCCAGGTCATGTGCGTGTTTAATACGCTGTACCGAGGAACGACCTGCAAGCGTTGTTTCATGAGTAAAACTCGTGCGCTTCTCAAACAGCTCGTCGATGCGTTTGAGCGCCACACGTCCTGCACGCAGCTGATCCGAGGTATTACGCCAGCTCCCTCCAAGCTCGCGCACGATTTCGTCGGGGTTTACACGCGCCATCTTTTCGGGTATGTCCGCACTACGCCACAAACCCGAGCGATAAAGCGTCGACTTCCCTGCACCGTTGACTCCAGCGAAAACAATGTAGAAGGGACGTAGATCTTGCTTAGACATCAGTACACACCACTCTTCACAAGCTCTCGTTGCTTTTGCTGCAGGAAGAAGTCGGCAACAGCCATGTAGAATGCTGCCTCTTCAGACGATTCGGCACGTGCTATAACGTATGGACTCGGGCGCAAGGCGAATGCGTCCTTACAGGTGAAATAGAGATTCTTAAGACGTAGACGTTCTGCTTCATCTCTCTCTTCGCAAGAGGGTTGTTCTTCTGCTACATCGCCACTTGGAACACTCGCAAACTGCGTCGGCCGCTTCGCTGGTCTCCCTGGGGCAGGATGCAGGGAAAGCCGCTGGATGACATCTTCTTCTCGCAACGTCCACGCGCGCCCCACCTTAACAGCAGGAAGGCTTCCACTTTCAATAAGCGCCCGTACGCGAGCAGCGGATACACCGAGCAGCTTAGCGCTTTCAGTAACTGACAACATGATAAGCCTCACTCTCTTTACCTATGGCACACCTTTAAACTATTGCGATATCGCAATAGTTTAAAGAGTATAGCAGACGAGGAAGGGTTAAGGGAACTGGGGGATTGGATGCTGAGGTGATCGCTAGATGGCCGAGCGCTCAAAACTAGAAGGGTGTTTGGAGTACCCCAGCTTTCCCCATCCTGCCCAACCCTATGCCGACCTCGCCTGTCCGACAGGCGTTTCGTGCGTGTTTTTGCCAGTTGCGATGAGGTGTCTCGACCTTTGCATAGGCTCGCGCTATGCTGTTTGACGAAACAAAAAGCCTATTCTGTAAAGGAGCGACTATGAGCAACGTATTGAAGCTGGCCGTGCCCACGTTGGGCGAAGCGGGACTTGAGAGCGAGCGCAGCGGGCATTTCGGTCACTGCGACTGCTTCACCATCATCGACATCGCCGATGGCAAGGTTGTTGCGGCAGAAGGGCTTGACAACCCGCCGCATGAGGAAGGCGGCTGCCTGCGCCCGGTGAAGCTGCTTCACGACGCGGGTGTCGACGCCATTGTGGCGGCTGGCATGGGCATGCGCCCGCTTATGGGCTTTGCCGACGCAGGTATTACCGTATATTTCGACAACCGCACGCCGCGCGTCGGCGACGTAGCGAAGCTGGTCGCCGCAGGCGAAGTGCCCATTATGGGTGCCGAACACGCCTGCAACCATCATCACTAGACGGTTCGCAACGTTGCGCATTGTTAAAAAAGGGGCACCTGCTAAATTGCGGGCGCCCCGTTCGCTCTATGCTCCCTTAAGGAAACGCCGATTATGGCCGTCTTGCCCTGCGTTTCCTTAAGGGAGCAAATGATGTTGCTACAGATGCGCGACTACCACATCACCCATGGCTACCGTACCCACCACATGGTCTGCGGGCGTTGCAGCGTCCTTGATGTCGCCGGTACGCCACCCCTCATCGAGCACCTCGGTTACCGCACGCTTAATATCGTCGGCAGCTTCTACCATGCCGAAGCTATAACGCAGCATCATTTCCACCGAGAGGATCTGCGCAAGCGGGTTGGCGATGCCGCGACCCGCAATGTCGGGCGCGCTGCCGTGGCTGGGCTCGTATAGCGACACACCGTCGCCCAAGCTGGCGCTTGCAAGCATACCAAGCGATCCGGTGATCTGCGCAGCTTCATCAGACAAAATGTCGCCGAACATATTCTCGGTTACCACCACATCGAAGTCGGCGGGGCGGTTGATGAGCTGCATGGCGGTGTTGTCCACCAGCAAATCCTCAAGCTCAACATCGGGGTATTCTGCCTCACCGATGCGATGCACAATCTCGCGCCACATGCGGCTGGTTTCTAGCACGTTTGCTTTATCGACGCTGGTCACCTTGTTGCGACGCTTGCGCGCAGCTTCAAATGCCTGACGTGCGATGCGCTCAATTTCGTATTCGCGGTACTCCAGGGTATCGTACGCGCGCTGTCCGCGGGCGCCGCCTGTGCCCGCGCCCTCTTCGTCGTAAAAGCGCTCGCGCTTCCCGAAATACAAGCCACCGGTAAGCTCGCGCACGATCATCATGTCAACGCCGTCGATAATCTCAGGCTTCAGCGTGGAAGCATCAGCTAACGCGTTGAAGATTTGTACGGGACGCAGATTAGTGTAGAGCCCTAACGCCTTGCGAATGCCCAGAAGCCCCTGCTCAGGGCGCGGAGCGGCAGGATCGGTAGTGTCCCATTTCGGGCCGCCCACCGCAGCGAGCAACACCGCGTCAGACGCGTTCGCCACATCAAGTGTCGCCTGCGGCAGCGGATTTCCCGTCGCATCGATAGCCGCACCACCGATGAGTGCTTCAGTGCACGTGAACGTGGTGTCGTACTTTGCGCCCACAGCGTTTAACACCTTCACGCCTTCAGCGATGATCTCGGGGCCAATGCCGTCACCCGGCAGCAGACAAATCTTGTAGTCAGTCATGTTCGTTCCTTTCGCAAAACGCATACGGCGCAATATTACCGCAGATGCCCGCCCGACGCGAAGATTTCAGTGTCCCAGCGAAAGAAAAAGTAAGTGTTGGCTACAAGTGTTGGCTACAAGTGTTGGCTACAAGTGTTGGCTACATCCCCTTTAGCCCATTTAATTCAATAGGACGTTTAGTAATTCAACCAACCGCTAAACCTACCCCTACTGCGTAACCTACCCCAACAGCTTTTCAGCAAGACGGCGGCCTTTTGAGCAGCGAGGTTTTGCGAGTAGACAGCGCTTCGAACAACACGTACAGAAGGCGAGCACTGGCTTTTGATCTTCTGATTTCTCGCCTTTTGATTTCCCTGCCTTCTTGGCAGCCTTCTTGGATTTCTTCGACTCCCCGACGTCTGTCTTGATCTTCTTGACCTTCTTGATCTTCTTACTGTCTTTCTTTTCCTTCTTGTCTTTCTTTTTCGCCATAGTCACACCTTACTCCGGCCAGTCGATGAGCGCCATGTCGTCGATATCTTGGTGCGTATGGATTACGCGCCACACAGTGAGTTGTTCGTCGTCAAACTCGTAGAATACCCGATAGTTCCCAACAAGCCACGAGCGGAAGCTCGTTCGGGTGAGCGTCTTGTCAGCAAAAGGTCGCCCAAGTGTCGGCATTGTCGCCAGCTTCTCCATGGCATCCACGATGCTCTCATAAGTTGCTCGCGCAGCTGAAGGATTGTGGCAAACCTCTCCCACATAAATGACAATGGACTCCAGATCGAACGCGGCACGAGGGCGATACCGCACCTCTCGCTTCATACGCCCCATACCTCAAAGATGCGCGCTATCGTTTCATCGAGTGAGGCTTGCGAAACGGTTCCCGTGCGGTACTTCGCCTCGATCTCCGCTTCACGCAGCTTCTGAACGTAACGATCGTGCTGTCGCTGCTCTTCGTACGCATCGCAATCGATGACAACCAAGCTGGCCTTTCCGTTCTTCGTCATGAAAATAGGTTGGCGTGATTCCTGAGCTTGAGCGCACACGTCATTAAGGTTGGTGCGAAGATCGCTTATGGGCCGAATCAGAGGAAGCGCAGCAGGCATAGCAATCACCTCACACAATTTGTGACTTATTTCTATGTATATTTATCACATAAATGCGTTCTGTTCAAGATAGCACTCAGGCAATGTACCGACCAAACCGTGAAACTGTGCCAAGTTCACCATTTGATGTGACCCTTTAGCACGCCTCCGCCGCTTCATATGCATACGCACCCGCGGCCACACCTGCGGCCACCACGGCGGTCACACCTGCCACCATGACCACAGCGCTTGCACTGTCACCTGTCGGCGCAAGCGGCGTACCCGCCTTCGTACCCGAGTTCGCAGCACCTGTCGTGCCCGTATCCGCAATGGCGCCGCCCTCACCGACCACAACCGCACGCGACACGGTAAAGCTGATACGCCCGTCGTCAACCAGCTCGTAGTTTTCCGCTTGGTCGCCCAAAAGTCCCACGGCACGCACCCAGTAGGTGCCCTCGCCGAGCGCACCGAGCTTCGAAGTGTCAACCACCGCACCCGGCGCACCTGCGTTGTCATAGCAAAACTCAAGCTGCGCGGAGAGATCGTCTCCATCGACGACGTTTAGCAGCTTCGCCACTACCTTCGAGCGCACATCGGCAGCCGAAACAAGGTTGTCGATACCCTCCCATACCAGGTTCACTGGACGCGGCAACACCGTAATGGGAACCATCGCACGCACGCTGGTCTCATACTCAGGGCCAAACGGGTCAACTTCTACATACACGATCTCGTGTTCTTTCCCCGAATGTGCCACATCAAGCACCGCCGAGCTGTCAACGAGCTTGTAGTAATCGTCGCCACTGAGTCCGCCACCTGTAAACTGTGCGCTCATCAGGTCATCGCCGTAGACAAGCGTAATCGTCGTGGGCACATGGTACAACTCCGACAAGTCCGGGATTTTGCCATCAGGAAGGTTTCGCCGAAAGACATTGGTGGCCAGCACCGCATCCGAAAAGTCAGACGGGATGATTCCAATGAAATCGTTGCTGTGATCAATGCTCGAATCTCTGGGTTTGCAGAAATAAGAACTCTTGAACAAATGCTCGTTCATAGACTGAGCTGCGTAGAACGGGTTGCTGTACGAATGAGAGAATTTCGAACTCGACGTGTAGTTGATGACGTAGTTCGCCTTCGGAACGCTTATCTTCTGTTCCTCACCATCCACCGTGACTATGATCTCCTGCGCGGTGTCATCAGGAATCTTCACTGCGTCCGCGAGCGCCGTGTCAACATAAGGAGGCTTTTCATCACGAGGGACGTCGTACTTGTCCTGCGCGTACACAGTAGTGTAATAACGACCCATGACGGTGTCGCCGTCCTTTTCCTCAACCAACTCCTCGTGAATAAGAGCAAGCCCATCTTCACCGCTCTCTGCCACCTTGGCATCCCAGTCGTGCAGGTCGATGCCGTACTGGTGCTTGTCCTTGTCAGCCCCTTCCGGCGTGAAGCGACGCAGGAGCACGATCTTGCCACGCGCCTCAGCCAACGTGGGCACACGTATCCCATCGTAGAACCACATCTCACCGGAATCTTCCTTCTTCTCGCTCAGGTACTTCGCGAAGGCGCTCGTGATCTCGGCATTATCACCATCGGAGTTCGATGCTAGCATGACGATAGTCTCGGTCGGGTTCGCGCCTAGGAAGGTCTTACAGTACTCGACGACGTCGGAGAGCTTCAGGCCCGTATGATCCTTGCGGAACGCGTACATGCTGCCGTGGTTCACGCCGGGATCATCCCCTTTCCCCAGACGCATATCCAGATAGCGAATACCCAGGTTGAGCTGCGTGGGGATGTAGTCCTGTTGGCACTTGGCCATGGAGGTCTGCGGCTCAGTGTCGTTGTCGATACTGAGCGCACCTGAGTCGTGCGTGCCGGGCAGGGAAATCGCCGAGAGGAGTGTGTCGCTACTCACGGACGTCATCGCGCCCATCCAGCAGGGGCCGAGCGGGAAGCTGCTGTAGTCCGTGCAGAATTGAGAGGTGGGGTAGCGCTCGTCTACGTCGTCGTCCGAGCTGCCGGCCACGCCCACGCCGACAACCTCGACCTCCCATGCCATCGCTTCTCCGCGCTGGACGAGTTTGTTCTCATTGGTATCGTTGTTGACATTCTCAAGCGAAAGATATCTGCCGCTGTTCACGTTCTTGATGAGATAGGTGCCGTCGTCTTGACGACGGAACTTAAACACGCGGCTTGCCTTCTCGTCGTAGTCGCCGCTCCACACATGAATGGCCTTCCCTTCGTCTTTACTATCGCCGTCAACCGACCAGACGTTATACGACGAGAGTTTCTTTTCCTCGAAGTTAGACATCGTGTGGATGGAATATCCGCCAAGATCACTATGCCACGACAGGTGATGCTTGCTTGAGGTGCCCTGCTGGTAGAGCCAGCACACCTGCCCAACAACCGTGCCATCGCCGTGCACGCTCACCGTGCGCAGAAAACCCTTGGGCCGCAGGCGGATGATGTAGTCGGAAAGCTTCTCACCCACGTTGTTGTCGAGGTCGTCCGCCCAGGCCGTCTGCGCGCCGAAATCGGACGCGCCGGGTGTGCCGAATACGCCGGGCACACCGGGAGTACCTGCCAGAAACACCGATGCCGCCAACGCCGACGCAGCAACGAAGCTACGGCGCGTAAGCGGCACCTGCCACATATTGTGGTCTGCGGGCGCAGTGCTGGCGGCATTCACCTGAGACTGCACTCGCCAAGAGGAACTGGACTGCTGTGAGAAATCCGGTGCATCGTAGGTCATAATCATGCACTCCTTTTCGGCGAGGTTTTCAATGAATGCATGCGCGCCGTATGAATCGCGCGGCGCGCATGCAAGCGTTTCTATTCCGCAGCCAATTTTGCTTTCGTGCGGTTGATCAGGCCACCTGCCTCGATGATCTCCTGCAAAAACGGCGGGAACGGCTGCGCCTTGAACGTCTGACCTGTAGTTTCGTCAACGATAGTGCCGGTGTCGGCATCCACGCTCACCACGTCGCCGTTTGAAATGGCGTCTACGGCTTCGGGGCATTCCATAATAGCCAAGCCAATGTTGATCGAGTTGCGGTAGAAGATACGCGCGAAGCTCTTCGCGATAACCACGTCAATGCCCGCCGCCTTGATGGCGATAGGCGCGTGCTCACGCGAGCTGCCGCAGCCGAAGTTCTCATCGGCAACAATAATATCGCCCTGCGACACCTTGCTCACGAACTCGGTGTCGAGGTCCTCCATGCAGTGCTTTGCAAGCTCTGCTGGGTCAGACGTGGTCAGATAACGCGCGGGAATGATAACGTCGGTGTCAATATCGCGCCCGCAACGATAAACGGTGCCCTTGAATTGCATGGATTGCCTCCCTTAGTCCAAATCTTGCGGAATGCCAATATGACCGAGCACCGCAGACGCGGCCGCCACGGCCGGAGATGCCAGGTAGACCTCGCTTTCCGGATGGCCCATGCGGCCGACGAAGTTGCGATTCGTGGTTGCCACGGCGCGCTCGCCCTTCGCCAAAATGCCCATGTGCCCACCCAAACACGGGCCACACGTGGGAGCGGATATTGCACAGTTCGCATCGAGGAAAACCTCCATCAGGCCCTCTTCCATACACTGACGATATACCAGCTGTGTGGCCGGAATGATCAAACAGCGCACGTTTGGATGAACCTTGTGACCACGCAACACATCGGCTGCTTGGCGCATATCGGCAAGACGTCCATTCGTACACGAACCGATAACCACCTGGTCGATGGTAATATGCCGCGAGTCTTCCGCCAAATGCGTGTTCGACGGCAGATGGGGCCACGAAACCGTCGGTTTGATGTCGGCAGCATCGATCTCGATGATGCTTTTGTACTGGGCGTCCGGATCGGAATGGTACTCGGTGTAGGGGCGCTCAACGCGACCATCCATATAAGCACGCGTCACGTCGTCAACAGCGATAAGACCCGCTTTACCGCCCGCTTCGATAGCCATGTTCGAAATGGTCTGGCGCTCATCCATGGGAAGAGCAGCGATAGCCGACCCGGTAAACTCCATAGCGCAGTACAGCGCGCCGTCAACACCGATCTTGCCGATGATATGCAAGATGATATCTTTGCCGGTAACGCCCGGAGCGAGCTGGCCCTCAACCTTAAATAGAATGCTCTCGGGTACCTTAAACCACGCCTTGCCTGTAGCGAAACCCACACCAGCATCAGTGGAACCCACGCCCGTGGAGAACGCGCCAAGCGCGCCATAGGTACACGTGTGACTATCGGCACCAATGATGAGATCGCCCGCACCCACAACGCCCTGTTCGGGCAGCAGCGCATGCTCGACACCAACGCAACCAACTTCCCAATAGTGCGTGATGTCCTGCTCGCGCGCGAAATCGCGGACAATCTTCGCCTGCTCGGCGGCAGCAATGTCCTTGTTAGGCGTGTAGTGGTCGGGCACCAGCAGCACCCGCGTCGGGTCAAACACGTCACCCGTTCCGCACTCCTTGCACTTCTTGATGGCGATGGGAGCCGTAACGTCGTTCGCCAGCACTAGATCGAGATCGCACTCGATCAGCTGACCCGGCTCAACTTCATCGAGATGGGCGTGAGCGGCGAGAATCTTCTCCGCCATAGTCATGGGACGCGCCATATTCTCTCCTTCGATAGACCGTAAATCGGACCCGCAAACAACAAGCCCGTGAAAAACGGGGTAATTGTACCACCGGGCGCACGCGAGCCACGCGGTGCCAACAGCGAAAACATGCTTGGAAAACGTAGAGACACAGAGCAAGATGAACAGAGGAAACGTACGCGAACGAAGTACCCCTTGTCGTTCGTGAAGCGTCCTTGTCGTTTGTAACGTCAGCGAGAAGGATACTGGAGAAGAGAGCGTTCCTTGTCGTTCGTGAAATGTCCTTGTCGTTTGTAACGTCAGCGAGAAGCGCTCCGGTGCCTCAGATTGCCGTGAAAGCATGAGGAAGCGTACTTTGGTACGCGACGAATGTTTGGAGCGGCAAAATGGGGTGCCGGAGCGCTTCGCAGCGTCGAGGAGTTCCGTCTGTTCGTCAGAACAGACGGAACTTTAAGACAGTGCGCTGCAGAGTGCGTCAAGGAGTGCTGTGGCGTAGTGCTGTGCCGAACGGTCGGAGCCTGCGTCCATCCACGACTGACCTGGAAGCTCAATAGCAATGCGTGACGGAACGTTCTTGCGAGCGGCAGTAAGCGCTGTCTCGAGGCGCATGGACAACGAATAGTCGTCACCAGAATAGGAAACACGGGGAACACCATCGGCCGATTTATCGTCGGGCAGCACAATATGCACGAACACCATACCGTCATCGGGAGCAACCAGCAGCGTTTCGGCGCTGACCATCTTCGATGCAGGGTTTGTGGCAACTGCCAGGTTCGACATGCGCAGTGCCACATTCCGCGTGAATTCGCAGGTGCCGAAGAGGCAAAGTGCATGCCGCTCGAGCACGTCGGCAGCACGAGAAAAACCAATGTAGTCGGTTTTCGGCACAATTTCCTTGTCGGCCCACGAATGACGCAGGTTATGCAGCGCCGAATACGTGAATGCACCTGCGATGCCATCTGACGGCAGCGCCATGTTCAGCTGGAACTTACGCAGCGCCTGCTCGGTGAAGGCGCCGAAGATGCCATCGATCGGACCGGGATCAAACCCCAGCACGCCCAAGGCACGCTGCAGCTCGCGCACATCATGCCCGTAGAAATACGGCATGCGAAGATACAGCGTACGGTCGCCGAGCTGCCCCGACGCATCGACGAGTGCCACCCAAACTCGTTCATCGACGTCGGTGCCTGCCGGCAGGCCTGCCTGACGACAGAAAGCCCGAACAGCGATAGCCGTCTCATCGCCGTACACGCCATCGATATCGGCTTCTCCCAAAAGCCCCACGACAGCCAGACGCTGCTGCATATCCAAAACGGTAGCACCGGAATCGTTCAACTTGATGGTTTCCATGCTCACACTTCCCCATGCGGCCCACGCACACCCACACGCAGGCGGGCCAGCCCCGCGTGCAAGCCCAATCGCAATCTTGCCTGATCGGCGCGCCGCCAGGCTGCTTACTGAAGACGCTCGACAAACCAATCGGCCATCGATACCAGCAAGTCGCGGGCATCAGATGGAGGAACCATGTCGATCAGGCGATTCTTCGCGATGCTTGTCAAGTTCTGCGCATAGCTGCGCGCGTAGTCAATACTGCCCGACTCATCCATCAGACGCACGCATTCCGCAAGCACCCCCGGTGCCTTCACGCGCGACGATAGAATCTCAATAATACGATCGCGGTTTTCAGGCGTGGAGTTCTGCAGAGCGTGCACCACCACGAGTGTGCGCTTGCCTTCCGTGATGTCATTGCGGAAATCCTTCTTCGTGCTTTCCTCAGAACCAATCAGATTCAGCAAGTCGTCTTGAATCTGGAACGCCAGCCCCGTGTCAAGCCCGTAGTTGCGCAGTGCTTCGATCTCAGCTTCGGAGCCGCCACCAATAATGGCACCAATGGCCAGCGGCACTGCGCCCGAATAGTGCGCGGTTTTGTGCGTAGCCATGACCAGATAGTCTTCCGGCGTAATGTCGTAGCGGCCATCGCGCGCCCAGCCGATGTCGAGCGCTTGGCCTTCCACCGTGCGACGTGTCATGTCAACAAGCTCGGTGACCACGCGTACCTTACATGCGTCATCGAGTAGCGGATCATGCATAACCGTGCCGTTTACCAGCGTCAACGCAAGATCACCCGCATTGATAGCCAAGCCCAGCCCCTCGGTAAGGTGCATGCACGGCTCGCCACGTCGCAGTTCTGCATCGTCGGCAATATCGTCGTGGATGAGCGCGGCGGTGTGAAAATGTTCGATGGCAGCAGCCGCACTCGAAGCGAGCCGTGAATCGCCGCCCACCGCCCGACATGCAGCGAACGCGATGAGCGGGCGATGGCGCTTGCCGCCGTTTTCGCTATAACGACGCAACGGGCCATACAGGTATCGATCCATATCGGGGTGCGACCCATGCGGAATGTACGAGTTCACCATGTCGCCGACCCCTTCCGCATAGTGAGCGAGATAGTCCTCGAACGAAGCAAGCGGCTCTTCCATGGTGAAAATGAAATCATTGGTGTTCGTCATAGGCGCTTTCTACTTATGGCTTCCGTGTTCCTTTTGTACTTAAACTGCGCGACTCGTCGCGATTCCAACCTCTACGGAAACGCCTTGCGAGAAGCAAACGGCGCAATGCGCCCGAACGCATAATGACGCGCTGCTGGTAGGGGCGGTGGGACTCGAACCCACAATCCGAAGAGGCGGATTTTAAGTCCGCTGCGTATGCCAATTCCGCCACGCCCCCTTGCGCAACTGTATATACATGGTAGCAGATTAATCGGCAAATCTCCGATTTGAGTCCTCCGCCAAAATGATTCCATGCAGAATATCCGATTCACTAACCGTGAACGAGTTGACACCGGCCAAATCGAGCACTGTTTGCAAGATAACCATGCCCGCCACGATTACCGGAGCACGGCCCGGATCGAGACCCACGATGAGCTTACGACGCTCGAGGGGAACCGCAATCAGCTGCTCATACACGGCGTCTAAGTCGAAGCGAGTAACCACCGCGCCGTGCACGCGCGACGTGTCATAGCGAGCAAGCGCCTCACGAATGGCGACCACCGTTGTTGCCGTGCCTGCAACCGCAACCAACCGATCAGCTTCAAACCCTGCAGCGCGCGCCGTTTCGAAATACGGCGCCATCGTCTCACGCATCCATTCGCGGGAACGTGCGAGCTCTTCTGGCGCGGGTGGGTCGGTGTGAAAGAAACGCTCGGTCACGCGGCGGCAACCGATGTCAAACGAACGAGCGAGCAGCACCTGATCGCCCGCCACACCTGCTACTACCTCCGTAGAACCGCCACCCACGTCGACCACAAACAGACGCTCGCCGGGAAAATCGCACGACGCCCCTGAAAACGACAACGCCGCCTCGCGCTCACCGGGAATGACTGACAGCTCAACGCCGACTGCACGAAGCGCACATACGAACTCGTCGGCGTTCTTTGCATCGCGGGAAGCCGACGTTGCCATGGCGGTAACAGGAATGTTCGCAAACCGATTCGTGCGGAAGCGCTCGAGCACCTGCATAAAATCGGCAACCGCGCAAACCGCGCGCTCAATAGCTTGTGGTTTCAGAACACCCGTCGCATCAACGCCTTCACCCAGGTTCACGATCCGGTACTCGCGATCGACGTCGCGAATATGCCCCGCACGGTCAACATCGGCAATGAGCATACGACACGTCACCGTGCCGATATCAATCGCGGCAAAACGCCGTGCAGAAGTATCATCGAACGCCATGGGAAACTCCTCGCACCTCCCGCGTGTTCAGCACGCAGGCCCAAACAACCTTGGAAGTCGAAACGAAACGGATCAGTAGCCTTTCATGAAATACCTTTCACGAAAATGCGGTGACAACGCGGCCGCGTGCTGGTCAAACGGTTACGACACCCCGAAAATCGGGTCGAGCACCTTGGAGTACCACGTTTCCGGGGGCTCGATTTCGTCAGACAGCACCTTTGCCGACACGGATGCCTCCGATTCGGTAGCCTCGATACCGCTCACCTTGCCAGCCTGCTCGCCTTTCTTCACCCACCCATACTGAGAGCGGGCACGATCCTCAACGCCGGCGTTGGTTTGCAGGTACGCGACGCTTCTCTCAAGCGCCTCGTTGCGCTCAGCAAGCGCCTGGTATTCCACCTCGAGGCGAGCTTCCTCGCGAATTGCCTGGTAATACGTACGAGCCGACGGATACAGAAACGATGCCGACAAGAATAGACACACAACCACTGATGCACACACCGCAGTGCGAGGGCGTTTCAGCGCCGACAGCGCTGCGGATACCACACCTGAGAGCGAGAAGCCAAAGCTCCGCGCAGACCCTGCATCGCCAGTCTGCATGCGTGCAGCTTGACGATGTTTTGTTCCCATTTCGCCTTTATATACGGCAGCCCGCGACGAACCCTCGCCCGCATCCGACGCGCCAGTGGTGCCGAACTGCTTAACAAACGCACGCTCGGCCTTTGCTTTCGCGCGAGAGCGCTTCGCCTGCTCACGCAGATGGGCGCGTCGCTGCAGCGCAGTAAGTTCGCCATCAAACTCGTCTTCCTGTATGCGGGAAGCCTTGCCACCACGACTGACCCGAATGGAGGAAGCACCATAACGTTCTTTACTGTAGCGTTCTTTACCGTAGCGCTCCCCATAATAATCGAGTCCCGCATAGCGGTCTCCGCGTGCGCCTGACACACCACGCGACAGCACACGACGGGAGGATGCGCCTTGGCGCGCCTGGTCGAAAGACAGAATGTTGCTGTATTGGGTCACCGGGATTCGCCCCTTCGGCACCGTGTTGCGTTTCTTGTTCGTTTCGTGCTGGAAGCTGATTCAGGATACCACACCCACCTACGGCATATGGGACAAAGTATCCTTACCGTCAACAAAAAACCGCCGTCTGTTTTAGCGGCGGTGGAAATGGCGAAAACGATATGCGAGCGCAAATGAGCGAACTCGAGCGACCCTACAGGTTAACCCCTTCCCTATAAGTCGAGCTCTTTCACGTAGGTAGTCCACTTCTCGAAAGAGTCATCGCTAATTGCGTGCTCCATCAGGCATGCCTCCCGCTCGGCAACCTCCTGATCGATGCCGATGGCCTTCGTGAGAAACAAAATGAGCAGACGATGCCGCTCGTACACCGCCGATCCGTACGCATACCCTTCGGCAGTGAGCGTAATGTCGCCGTAATAGGGCTGGTCAAGCAAGCCTTTTTCCTTCAAAGCTGTAACGGCTTTGCTCACCGATGCCTTAGAAACACCCAGTTTTGTGGCAACATCGACAGAACGCACCGACACCTCCGTCGTGCCGCCGAGCATGACTATAGCTTCTAGGTAGTCCTCATGCGACGTCGATATTTTCTCCATGGCAGACCCCTTCTATACGTGTGCTCTCATGGTAACACACGCCGCTCGGGAAACCATCTATCCTTCAAGCGCCACGATGCCGTCCCGCACCCGAACGAACTCCGCCACAAGCGCGTCAACTTTTTCGTCAAGGCCCGTATAATCCTCATCGCGCAGCGTCTGTACAACAACGCCTGCCAAGCTGCTCAGATGAACAAAGCCCAGATTCGCCGACGACCCTTTCAACGCATGAGCCGCACGCTCAAGTTCGCCCCAATCGCGTTCAGCAAACGTCGACATAAGCCGCTCTTCATAGCTTTCCTTTGCAAAAAGCCGCATCATCGATTGCAGCAGGTCGATGTTGCCGCAGAAGCGGTCTGTTGTTTCTGCAACGTCCATGCCTAACGCTGCGAATTTGCTTTCAATGCCCATTGGCCTCATCCCCCTTCATAATCGGGCAGTGGCAGAGCGCCAAACCCTACCACCGAAACCATGCCGTGGTTTTCACCCCAGATGCAGCTTTGTAAAGTTTTCCTTATTTTTGCGAGTTTCATCCGTTTTTGCAAGTTTCATCTTCGTTTCATCTTCCGAAGAAACCACTGACGGAGGAGGGCCGCTCAAGGAAAGGGAGCGAGGCGTTTAACCCGTCGTATCAATCGAGCAGGCGAACCTCGAACGCGCCGTCTTCGTACACCATGAAGCTGTTCGAGCCGTCTTTCGGAAGCGACACGCTGCCGGGGTTCACGAACAGCACGCCGTCGCGCACAACCTGCTGCTTCACATGCGTGTGTCCGCTCACCACCGCAAATATCGGCGCTTGTGCTGCAGAAGCGGGGTGTGGCGGTACGTTATCAGGCCCGAACACATGGCCATGCGTAAGCAGCAGCTGGCGACACGGGAAAACAGGCGATGCCGCATTGGATGCGGTACCTGATGTCGTGTCGGACATAGTGCTCGAAGCGGCGTCAGATACAGGATCAGCCACACCATCGGACATGATGCTCGAAACACCTGAAACGTCGTCGCAGGCATCACCCTGCCCTACCTCAACACGAAACGGTGCCGCACCACCGTCCGACAGCAGCACGTAATCACCCATACAGGGAAACGACAGCATCATCTGGTCGACTTCCGAATCACAGTTCCCTCGCACGGCCACAATACGGCTCGCAAGGTTGTTCAGCATGGCGGCCACCTCGGCCGGCGCGTAATCACGCGGCAGCGGATTGCGCGGACCGTGATACAGCAAGTCCCCCAGAAGCGCAATAACATCGGGACGCTCCTGATGGATATGGGAAACCAGCTTGCGACACCAGTATGCCGATCCGTGAATGTCAGATGCGATAACCAGCTTCAATGCAATCACTCCTTTCCCGTAAGGTCGGCAACTACGGTGCGCCCAGCAATGAACCCCGACGACCCACATGTCGACAGCCCTTCAACACTGCCCGCAGCAGCGGTGCCGCAGCAGTACAAGTTGCCAATGGGCTTTTCCAACTCATCAAGTACGCGGCATTCCTCATCGGTCATCACACCCCCGCGGGAACTGCTACGTACCGGAAACTGTTTCAACGCGTAGTACGGAGCCTTCAAGGACTTCATTTGCAGTTCGCGACCAAATTCCTCGTCCTTTTTCTTCTCCATTGCTTTGTTGAACGCCTCCATGGTAGCTTCTAGCGCATCGGCAGGAATGTTCATGGCTGCCGCAAGATCGGAAACGGTGTCGCACGGACCCACCAAGCGATCCGCGCGCTTCGTCATCACTTTCGCCGCACTGGCCGACTGCACGCCTTCGCTCATCTGGTTGTCGAAGATGCTCCACCAAAACCCCAGCTCGTCCGCCACGCACGCTTCAGCCGTCGCCGAAGCGTCATCTTCTCGCGCAAGCCGCTTACCCGCTGGGCTCACATTGATCAACGGCGCGAACATGCCCCACCACGTAGCGTCGGGAACATCGCTTGCCACCATAATGGACACATTGAGGTCGGCAGTGGCCGCACCAACGCTCGAGCACAACGAAAGCGCGTTTCCCTGCGACAAGCGCGAGCAGCATCCCAACAGCTCTTGATCAGGGTTGTTCGCATGAACCATGAGCTGATTGGCACCGTAGCCTCCCGTAGCGACTACCACCGCGCGGGCTCGCACGTCAACCGTTCCCGCCTTACCCGACGTGAAACGCGCACCGGCAATAGCTCCCGTGCCATCCCGCACAAGCGCAACGCACTCGTGCTCCGTCGTGAATGTCACGCCCTTTTCCGCCAGCTTGTCGCGCAGCGGCAGCATGATCATTTCCGTGTCGCCAAGGCCCGAAAACGACACGAGTATATCGACTGGGCCATCCTGCTTGTAGCTTTTCGGATCGGCGAACGACGCCCCGTACTCGTCAACCAAGTGATCGAGCCATTCAGGTGCGCTTTTTAGCATGCTTTCGGCACGATTCGCCAAGGTGAGGCCAGCTTTAAGATACGAATCTTTGTTGCGCTGCCAAAACGCCGAGGGCGACTGTCCGATACCTGCCTGTTTTTGCAGCTGGGTGTCGCAAACACGAATCACCCCGCTCGATTCATAGCTTTCACCACCAAGCAGGTCTTCTCTTTCCATGACCAGCACTGACAAACCCGATTCCACCGGCAACATAGCAGCGGACAAGCCGGCCATACCACTGCCCACGACCAGTACGTCAACGTTATAGTCAAACGACACCGCAGGCTGCCCCACTGCCGAATATGAGCGTACGTCGCCCGTTGGCGCTGACGGTGCCTGCGTGACACATGCCGTAAGTCCCAAACCGGCCACAGCCGATGCAGCCCCGGCACCTGCCAGCTTCACGAAGCTCCGACGATCCATACCTGCCTGTCCCTCCTTCACACCTGTTAAGCCATCACATTTGCACACTGTCATTTGTCGCATTGAGTTCGATATCACGCCGCACCACGCACACACAGCGTTTCACTCGTACGCCTTGTTACTACACGACTCACCATCACATGCCTCGCTATCACACGCAGCACGACCTCCATAAAACGACGCTGTAGGAAACGGCGGTTCAAGTGCACGCTTGAATGCCGTGCGGCGCACCGTTGCCAATACACGAGCAACATCGCCTTCATCAAAGCCTCGACGCACTAGTTCATCTGCGTCCAAACCATCTTCTTGACTGGCGATAAGCAACCGGTCGAGCACGTCGTAGGAAATACCCATGGAACGCTCGTCTTCCTGATTTGCCGACAGCTCGGCACTCGGTGGCTTGACGAACACATTTTCTGGGATGGGAGCAATCTGACCTTGAGATTGCGCTTGCTCGTTACGCCAGCGGCCAACCGCATACACATCGGTTTTGTACAAGCCGCCAAGCGGAGCGAAAGCACCGGCGGTATCGCCGTACAAGGTGGAATACCCCATAAACGCCTCGCTTTTGTTCCCGGTGTTCAAAAGCATCCATCCGTAGGTGTTCGACAGTGCCATCAGGCATACCATACGGCACCGGGCCTGCGTGTTCTCGGCGGCAAGTCCGCTCAGCCCCGCACTCCCAAGCGCCTCACGCAGCCCGTTGGAAAACGCCTCGTACGGCTCACGTATTGAAACCGTGCGCGACTCGATTCCTAAACAAGCCGCAAGCTCAAGTGCGTCGGTAACTGAATGATCACTAGAATACGGCCCTGGCAGCAACACGCCATGTACATGGGAAGCTCCCAGCGCATCGACGGCCATAACCGCAACCACACTCGAGTCGATACCCCCCGACAAGCCAATCACGCAATCGGAAAAGCCCGTACCTTCCGCAAACTCCCTCAACGCGCTTACGCATACGTCGTACTTCTCGGAGATATCCATCGCCTTTACTCCTTCATCGCATTGCCTGCACCACACACAATCACATAAACGACGCACGAAGAAGTGCTCTGTTAGTCGGAGGGAATGTCGACCTCGATCGAATCAATCTGCATCTCACGCCCTGCAACAAGCTGCGTCGCAAAACTGTCACACTTCGGGCAGAAGAGATGAAAGCGATCGTGCTCGAACTCGGCACCGCACTCTAAGCAGCGGCTTTTCGGTCTCACGATGTTCACCTGAAAAGCAGCATGCTCGCACAAAGCGTACTCCGGCAATTCACGCAGCGCCTCAAACGCAAAGTTCAATGCGTCAACAATAGCTTCGGTCATCTCACCGACAGACAGATCAATGCGCAGCACGCTCGTCGCACCGGCCTGTCGCGCCGACTCGCACACGGCATCCATGACCCCCGTCATGATTCCCAATTCATGCATGGGCGTTGCTCCTTGCCGATAAAAAACCCTGCCGAACCCTATTATGCAGGGTTCGGCAGGACGATAACACATACTCTTCCGAAACGGCCGTCGCATACAACGGATGATAAAAACACCGACACATCGCCATCATTCGCGAGCACGCCCGCACGCAACCGCGCGGACCTACTTCTTCTTGGCTGCACGCTTAATGGACACCGATTTCGATGTCTTCCGCTCGGTGTCATCATCATCAGCGTCCTGCGCTTCTCGTTTCTTGATACGCTTACTCAGCGCCACGCGAGCGATCAGCAAACTGCCCTCGTAGAGCATCAATAGCGCGGCGAACATGAGTAGCATGGTAATCGGCGAAGCGTCAAGCGTCACCATGGCAGACACCACCATGAGCACAACGTAGACAATTCGCCAATTCTCGCGCAACTTCTTGTAAGGGATTACGTCAAACAGCACCATGTAGAATACCAGCAACGGCAGCTCGAATGCAAAACCGAAGCCGATCTCGAAACCGATGATAATACTCAAGTACGACTTGGCTCGCGGGGTTATTTCAGCGAATCCCGCACCTTGGTCAGTGAGCCATTGAAATGCCGGGGGCAAAATGAGGAAGTAGCAGAAAATGGTTCCGATGATAAACAGGGCAACTGCAGCCGCGAACGTGGGAATAAACCATTTGCGCTCGCTCGGCTTTAATGCCGGCAGGAAGAACGCAAGAATCTGCCAAAGAATAATAGGTGCCGTAGCAACCACCGAAGCCCACATGGCCAGCGTAAAGCGAACGGTAAACGTCTCAAACGGATCGATTGCCGTGAGCATGTACGTGCCCTCGTCACCCTTCGGCAGGTAGTCGGCGATAGGCAGCAGCATGAACTGGGCAATGGTAGGCGCAGCAAAGTAGAATATACACACGCCAATGGCCAAACAAACCACAATGCGCACCAAGCGCATGCGCAACTCGCCCAAGTGATCAAACAAGGGCATGCGGGCAGCACCGATAGCCATGCGTTACTCCCCTTCCTTTATGTCGGCCGCATCAGATGCAACCTGATTGTTCACTTTTGTTGCAACACCCGATGTCACGGGTGCTGTCGCGGCCTTCGCCGCTGCGGCGCGCTTCAGTGCCGAGGGCTTCTCGGCAGCATTAGCTGTCGGCTCAGATGCCGTCGATGTTGCCGATACTGCCGCAGTAGGCTTTGCTGCGGTGGCCGCCTTGGCTGCACTCGCCGCTGCTGCTGTCGTTGCTGTTCCTGCTGTCGCCGTCGTTGCTGCAGCAGTGCCACCTTCGGTACGCAGGCGCTCGGCGCGCTCCGCAGCGTAGCGGGCTTTGCGCTCTTGGAATGACTCGCCTTGCCCCGCCTTCTTCGCACCAGTGTCTGATGCGGACTTCGCTGCACCGTCTGTCGCCTGCGCGGGTTTCGTCGCCGTGGATTTCGCAGCAGGCTTCGCCGCAGATGACGTGGGTTTCTTGGCAGCAGACTTTGAAGCGGCACTCTTCGCGTCCTTCGACGCCTTCTGCGCCTTCTTTCCAACCTCGTCAACCACATCGAGCGGATTCTTGAACGGCTCGTCGGAATCGGGATCGTATACCCCACTCTTCAACACGTCGTTCATTTCCTGCTGAGCCGCTCTAAACTTGCTAATAGCCTGGCCAAGCATCTTAGCCATAGCCGGCAGCTTGTCCGGCCCGAAAATGAGAAAGCCGAACACGATAATAAGAAAAAGCTCTATTCCACTTAACCCAAACAAAGCTCGCTCCTTTGCACGGTTACGCGCCTTTTGCGCCAATAGTTCCGCCGGGCGCGACACGCCGGGCACAATACCCCTTGCGGGAACAACCGGGATATAGTAGCACAAACAGCTCACGCCATGAGACCCCGCACCGCCTGCGCTTGCCGGTTTCTACGCACCGCCCAAAAACGCCAAACCAACCGTCGGTATGCCCAGTGCCAATACCAAAATAACGCACACCACCACGACAAATATGCGCTTGATGCGCTCAGCGCGCTCGCGCTTCTCTTGCGCGCGGCGTTCGCGTTCCTGCGCGGCCTTAATGCGCTCGCTTTTCTGCTTTGCAGTTAGTTTCTGCTTTGCCATAACGTTACGACCTGATCTTTCCCCGAATTTCGAACACACGCGCGATGTTGTGAGCCACTTCGACGTCCACATTCCAGCGATCCTGTTCGTAGAGAATCTTGCCGTCGACCATGGTCATAAGAACATCAGAGCCGCTGCAGGTGTTAACAATGGAAGCCGCCGGATCATCAAGCGTCGTCTGACGCGACCCTGCAAGGTCAACAGCAATGAGATCGGCAGCTTTGCCCAGATCGATCGACCCAATACGATCGTCCATCTTCAGCGCACGCGCACCACCGAGCGTAGCCATTTTCAGCACCGAAGCGCAATCGAGGAACTCGCCTACATTCACAGCGCGTTCAATGAGCATGCCGGTGCGCATTTCGATAAACATGTCGGTCGAATCGGTTGCCGCAGGCGAGTCGGTTCCTACGCCCACGCGCAGGCCAGCGCGCCGGAACTCACCGAGCGGTGCCACACCCATGCCCAGTTGGGCATTGCAGCGCGGACACACAGCCACGGCAACGTCGTATTCTTTGAGCTTTGCGATATCCAAGCGGTCAACATGGACGCAATGGATGGCCAGTACGTTATCGGCCTCGAACGCGCCCCAGTTCAGCGCATAGCGAACGGGCGACGCCTGTGTGGGAAGCCATGGCGGAACTTCCACGTAGCCACGACGATCCTCCATGGTATGAACGGCAAACGGCGACGAACCGTATTTAATGAAGTTGTACTCTTCACGGCTACCCGCAAGATGCATGGCGACAGGCAAGCCCTCGCTGCGTGCGAACTCAGCAACCGCCCCATACACCGACGGATGGCATTCATACATTGCTGCCGGGGCCACGCCAAGCGTAATGCGGTCGGAATCGATCTGGCCACGCCACCGGTCGATATCCTTCTGCGCACGAACGATTGCCTGAGGTACGCGCTTTTTATCCATAGCGCCCACTTCGCGGTAGATGACGCTGCGCAGACCAACACTTTGCGCAGCCGCGCATGCCGCACCAGTAGTGGTGATGTCGGCAACACAAGTGATGCCGCTCGAAAGCGCCTCAAGGCCGCCCAGCACTGCAGAATCGCGCCAATCGGACGAATCGAGCTTCAGGCTCTTTTCCGCGATGCTCACCGCCCACGACGCGTAGGGAACGTCGTGGATGATGCCTCGCATGACGGAGTTCTCCAAATGCGTATGCAAGTCGACCAAACCCGGCATAATTGCCGCATGCCCGTAATCGCGCACCTCTTCCTCGGGGTAGCGCAGACGCAGCAGGTCAGCCGAGCCAATGTCGCGGATGCGACCGTCGCGAACGAGAACGGCCCCGTTCTGGAACGGCTCGGACGTGATGGGGAGAATGTATTGCGCGCAGATAAGCATGGGCACCCTCTTCGTATCCGCTCGATAACGTAAGTTTGTATGATAACACTGCCGAGCGCGCGGCGCGAGAGCGCACACAGTCTCTGCGGTTGGAAATACGACGGTTTATTATCCTCGGTGGAAGCCTTTGTCGCTGAATTTGGCCCACATAAGGTACATCTCGCGGTAGTTATCCTTGATGAATGCCTGGATTTGACGAATTTCGCGGTCACTAAGGACACCTGGACTCTGAAGAACAGAGTCACCGTTCTTTTTGACGAAAAACTTAGCGGATCCTTGCTCGGTAAGCTTGCGATCACTGGCATGCACGTGCATGCACTCGATGATACAGTGGCTGGTGAAGTACAGGTAGTAGCCGCAGACCTTGAAGTTGAAGTATTTCGGCATGATTAGGCCGCCATGTATTTGAGACTGCGATCCAGGTAATCGTGCACTATTTCCAGCTCGATATCGTCCATGGTAGTTTCCCTTAGCTCGCCCTGCGCGCTGAAAACTGCAGCGCTTGTCGGGCGATTGAGGTTGAGCACGCGGATACTGTCACCGTTTCGAGTGAAAGCGTATCCATTGATGATGACATCGGCGGCATCGGCGACTTGCAGCACGTCAGGCATAGCTAACCTCCACGGTTTCGATGGAGCTAAGGAAGCTGTCGGGGTCAATGTAGAGATTCTTCAGGATGGGCACCAGGTCGATGTATTCCTCGGTATCGGGCAGGCCGTGATAACGGGCGGTAACGGCAAGATAGCCGCTGTCCCATTCTCGTACATCCAAGTACCGTTCCAGACGTTTTGGTGTTTTGAATCTTATACGACGTCCGTCGAAGGAGAAAGACGTGAGGTCGCCGTGACTACTAAGGATAGCCACGCTGCTCCGAGCCGTCATGCTGCCCTCCTTTCTCTTCTGTGTTTCGGAACCCTAAGCATACCAAAATCCTCTAAAGACTTCAGCCAAGTTGTTGAATAGTCAGGCCAACAGGTAATCAAGCTGCTTGACTGCCCATGAGCCAGCCAACTACATGGGATCATTAAAACGGTAACGCTCTCATTATGTACTACGCTACTACTACCAAGTTTAGCGATCTCTTATCCCAAGAAATGCAGGATTGTTCGCAAGAGAAACCACGAAAGACATATTCAGGTATGCCCAGACAAAGAAAACCCCACCTTGGGGCATGTTCCTGCGCCGTATGGTTGACACCCAAAAAGCAACCATCTACGTAAGTGGGTCTTCCTCGAAGCTGCTTTCGGCGGATCTTGCAACAGAGTTTCGAGGAAGAGCTCTTTCCAAAGAGTTGTTCCCTATGAGCTTTGCTGAATATGTGCGGTTCCACAGCGCGTCAACTAACGTGCTTACCCAGGTCGGTTCAACGGAGGAACAAAATGAAGTCTTCGGAAGCGCGACAGTTGCAACGTTGAGACATCTACTTGGGGGCTATCTGCTCCGGGGAGGGTTTATTGCCGTTCAGAGCTTGGAGCGCACCGATACTGTTCAGCTTCTTCAGGAGTATGCGCAGCGCGCAGTGAATCTCGACGTTGTCGATCGCTACGGTGTTAGGAACCCGCGCGTTGCGTCCCAGCTCCTTACGCGCTGCCTGCGAATGTCGGGGCGGGAGCTGTCGCTGAACAAGTTGCACCAAGCGTTCAGAAGTGCGAGTGTTTCCGTGGCCCGCGAATCGCTCTCAAACTTGCTGGGATACTACGAAGATGCCTACCTTGTGTTGACGTTGCGCGAGTTCTCACGTGCGCTTGCCGACAACACACGTTCGGTTTCCAAGGTATATGCCGTCGATCCGGGAATGTTTGTGGCTTTTTCACCTTCGACGGCGCGCGATGAGGCACAGCGTTTGGAAACGGCCGTGTTCATGAAGCTTCGTCGGGAAGCGGGCAGTTTGCGCGAAGGCGCGCTCGCTCGTGCACTCATTGACGATAGCGGACGTCATGAGGTTGACTTTGTCATTGGCGATGCGCTGATGCAGGATGCCTACCAGCTGATTCAGGTGTCGTGCGATGTGTCAGACGAAAAAACTCGCCTCCGCGAGGTGCCGGCGTTGCACGCTGGCATGAGACGATTTGACATCGAAGAGGGCACGATTGTGACACTAGATGACGAGGAAACGATCGAGGTACCAGAAGGCACCATCAACGTGGTGCCGGCATGGAAGTGGCTGCTGTAATGAAACAAAGCAACGTTCGTCACGCATGAGACATCGCAACATTTCATTGTTGCATGCGTTTCGTTTAGTCATCTGGGGAGGATCTACATTCCCCACATCTTCAAACCACAACCACCGGAAGTTCGACTGTGTTTTCCACAAGACAACCAACGTAGTAAGCGTATTCGTTTACAATGGGAGAAGATTGTCAGCAAATCAGAATTCACCTCGGATAGTTAGCCATGAAACGGTTTTCTTCATCGTATGTCTTCAGCAAAAGTAATTATGCAGTCTTGGGATGTGAGCATCTTAAGAGTACTGACAACACTGATAACAACTGGTATTCCTTCGCATGTATCGTAGAGAACATTATCCAAAGAGGAACCCCAACTCATCCATCAAAGCGACTGCAAAATGCCATCGGAAAGACCCCTCCCCCAGCAAGATTTCCCCGGCCGCTCAGACGATTGATCACACACGATCATTCTTGGCGAAAAACCATCAAGGGTTCCCCGAACGGACTGTTCAACCCTGCCTTGGAGTTTTACGAAACGTTGCTCCCTTCATCACTTCCAGCAGATTCTCTCTACATGCTGAACTTCGTCCTTCCCGAAGCTCGAATAGAAGACATAGTCGACAACTGCGATCCAGCATATTCCGAACAGTGCGTAGATTTCTATTGCCCCCGAGCAAGTCTCGTGTTGGAAGTCGATGGCTCCCAACACGAAACCAGTGGCCAGTCCTACCTCGACCGCAACCGCGATCTATACCTTGAAGCGAACGGCGTAACAACTATTCGTATCACCACCGATAAACTTGATGCTTCAAAAGCGGCACAAATGCTCTATGAGCGTTTCGACAAAGGCGAAGACGCTCCGAGCGACTTCGACGAGAAGACTGCCTTCGTATACGAAATAGCAATAAGACTTCAGATGGCTTTGCTTTCCCTCATTAAGCAAGGAGCACTTACGCCTGACAACCAAAAATGGGCGATTGATTTTATCTGCGACCAACCAGAAATTGATGAAGAGAAGCTTGTTAGAGAAGCAACGAACGACCTTTTTGATCTGTTTGAGAACCTCTGTGTTTTAGCTGACCGCAGCTTTAAACGTCCAACGATTTGCCTGTCCCACAAGACGGCTGACGTTAAACTCGATGTTTCAGCAACAAAGATGTGGTCTGAGATCGAATCGGAAAAAGGCACGGTGTATGTCCGCAACGATTATTACGAGACGATGGATCATTTCTTTGTTTCAGACGCAAATCCCATCGTCTATGGAAACACTGATTAATGGTACTTACACTGAGCTTTTCATCTTCGCCATTGAGTTTTTGCTTCAAATTGCCTTGAGAGACCCTGTGAGGCACCTTCTATCCTTCTATGAGGTACCCTACCAGGGGTTT
>NZ_JAAKEA010000018.1:0-56537 GCF_011038935.1 Adlercreutzia sp. ZJ138
ATGTCCAAATGGCGCCACGTGCGCTCGCGCGTATCGTACACACCGTGCATCGCCCCACATCTCGGACATCTTAAGGCATACCCCGGTGTCCTTTCGATGTAGACATGCAGTTCATCAGGATCGGGATCGCAATCCCTCATCTCAACGTCGACAACAGTCCACTCATCTCCGAGGTTCAATGATTTTGCAATGATCGTTGCCAGCATCTTCGTTTGTGGGTTCATTTTGGCACCTCCGTATGTTTCCGCTTACATGCTAAATGATACCGCTTGGCCCCGCTTGTAACTACACTTCCCACAGCTGACACCCTGTGCTACCCACTAAAAACCGCGAAGGGCCTAAAAGAAAGTGCATACAAGACCTTCACGTTTGGGAAGAGACCATCAAATGAAGTGATCACCGAAAACGAAACCGCACACGCCAAAGCCACTGCCAGAGCATAGGCTCCAGCAGTCATGATAGATAAGTTCGGATAAAACAGAAAGCCAATCAGCCTGTCGGGTCTGCCAAGATCAAAGGCGAGACATAGAACACCGCTCGCCAACGCGACCAGACACACTACCCACGCGCGAGCGAAGAACTCCGACGGCAGCGCGAAAGCGCGAGCTACCCTCGTCTTCGCGCTAAAAGAGCGCTCAATTGCCATAGCAGACTCAGAATTAGTGCACGTGTCCGCAAAATAGTGCTGCTCACCTGAACGACTCCCGCTATCCACCCGGAGGGATCCAATAGTCCTCCCCATGAAAGCTTTCCCAAAGCACATACAACCAACAGGAGAGCCGAAGCGCCTGTGAGCGTTCACACATTCCAGCAAACTCAGAACCACAAGCGTTCCCGCCCCAACGCCGCCGAGGAATAAGTAGCCTATGGCAAGCATGCTGAACAAAAGCTCAGCCTTCCTTAGTCGCATTCATTCAATACATAACGACAAAAAGTATAGCACTTAGTCGCATCTACCTTCACCAGGAACGCCCGCAGCAGGACTCCTTCTCATGCCAGCAACCACAATCTTCCAGTTGGAAGCCACATGCACAAGCAACAGCGCGAGCAACAGTTTCGCCGATGCCGCATGCAACAGATCCCAGAAGTAATACCCATCGGCATAAAGACCGAGGGAGGAAAGCACCGTGCCCGACACCATGAGACCCGATACGCAACACGTCATAAACACCAGAACGAGTACGATATCTAGGATAGTTTTCACAAGCTTCACCCCCCGGCGATGAGCGGAATGAAAGAACGTGTCAAGCAAATAATCAACATGCATCGCAGCATGAACGATCACGAACAAAAGGGCACCAAGGCCTACCCACTCGTGAACGGGAACACCAGTAACAACGGGGTTTGCAACAAGCACATAGACAACGAGCACGACCGCGTCCACAGCCAAAACCTTCCTCAGATCCATCACTTGCCATCTCCCTTCGGAACATCATTCCCATACGCAGAAACGGTGTCTTTGGTATTAACCTTGCGTGGGCGCGAGAGAACGCCAATCAACACGATAAGCCCCACCACGAGCGCCGTCGGCGCAAGAATCCATATATTCAAAGACGAGTCGGAGGCTTGCTTATAGCGACCCTGTAGCGTATCCCAAGCATGACAATCCGAATCGGCGCAACCCGCTTCGGGGCAGGTCATTTCATGGATTCCATCAGGTTCGGGCACAGCATCAAAACCATGGCATTCACCACTCGCACAACCCGCCACCGGGCAAGGCGAATTCGGACTTATCGGGTTCACAGCGCTCTTCGGCTCAAGGACGAAACCCACGCCGATAACCAGTGCACCCGCCAAGGCGAACATCGCCAACGTGATCAATACCTTCTTTAGCATCAGATCATCTCCTGAACGATTGCCCCACGTTCGAAGGCCTGATTTGCCACAGAAACACGCGAGCGAGAATCGACGAATCGGATCTTCGAGCGAGGCCGCCACCAGGAAAGCGGCGGCCTAATGATGAGCACTCGACCAGCCCGGAAGGGAGAACCGGTCGAGTGCAAGAGAAGAATACTTAGCGCAAACCCTCCACAGGCTTCAGCGGAAGCTTCTTCAATCCGAGTAGCAGTAGGAACGCACCGAGAGCGATAACGCCGATGGCCACACCAAACTCAAGCATCGTAGGCCAGTAGACCATGCCCTCATAGGCACCCACGATGCCATTTTCCCAATTCGTGAGAGTGTACTCAGTCACAGGACCCGGATAGGGAAGGTTGGCGATCTGGAATCCACCGACAAGCAGCTGCGCACGCTTGCAGAAGATGGCAATAATAGCCAGGACAGATGCCCCCACCAGTAAGCCGTTACTGCGAAGCTTCGGGATGAAGCAGATGGCAGCGGTCACAATGGTGCCGATTATCTCAACCCAGAAGAAAGGCGCAAGCTGACCGACAACGAGCATCTCGACAACTTCTGCGCCAGAAGCGGCTGGGAAACCAGCAGTCAGCAGGTCGCAGCCAAAGAAGTAGAGGTCAACCATGCAGAAGGCACCGAGTAACTTGGCAAGCTTCACCAAATACCTCTGGCCGAGCTCAAGATAGCCCGCCTTACGAAGTGCAACAACCACGATAATCACGAGAGCGGTGCCACAAACGAGAGCGGAACTCACAAACCACGGACCGAGCAGCGCGGTGTACCAAAACTCATGCGATTGTTGTAGGCCGAAGATCCACGCAGTCACAGTGTGAACCATGACAGCGCAGACAAGCGCGATGACGCTGATCACGCGAAGTGCTAGCTGACTCACCTTGCCCACCTCAGCACGAAGCGTAGCCCACAAATAGACACAAGACAGAACAAGATAGGTCGTGAGCACTATGATATCCCACATGAGCGGAGAACTCAGGTTGGAAAAGGCAAAGAGCTCCCAGACACGGAACGGCTGACCCATATCCACCACGACAAAAGCAATGGCGCACACGGTGGCGCAAATGGATGTCCAAACAGCCACCTTGGAGATACCGCCAAAGCCCTCCATGCCGAATGCTCGGGGGATGGAACTGATGATCAGACCTCCGGCGGACAAACCAACGAAGAACATGAACATTGTGATGTAGAGACCCCAAGAGTCAAAGTTGCGCATGCCGGTTTGAATCATGCCTCCAGAAAGCTGCATAACCCAAAGAGCGATGCCGGCGATTGTTAAAACTGCCGAAATAATGATGGCGATGTTGAGACTTTTCCCACCTTGAGCGGGAGTGATGTGTTCAGTCATTTCTATTCTCCTTTCCCGCTAGACGAGGTAGTAAACGCTGGGCTGCGTACCGCGATCTTCGAGCAAGTGCTCGTAGCTACGCGAGGCAATCTGTTTGGAGATCTCGGAATCAGGATCATCTAGATCGCCAAAGCACCTGGCTCGCGCTGGGCAAGCCGCAATGCAAGCGGGTTCTTGACCGCGAGCGATGCGGTGATAGCACATCGTACACTTCTCGACCACATGCTTCTGATGCACAGGGACATCTTCATCGCCAAATGAGAAGTCAACCAGATACTGGGGCTCCTCCCAGTTAAAAGAGCGAACACCGGTGTAAGGACAGGCAGCCATACACATGCGACAGCCGATGCACTTGTCGTAGTCCTGGCGCACGATACCGGTCTCTGGGTCTTTGTAGGTAGCACCAACAGGACACACCTTCACGCAGGCGGGGTTGTCGCAATGCTGACACGACACGGTGTAATATGTCATCGTGCAATTGGGAAACTCGCCGTCAGGCTCGTCTAAATACTCTCCAGCCCCAACAGTGATAACCCGATTCCACCACACCTTCTTTGGAACATTATTCTCGTTTCGACATTGCACGGCACACGTGTGGCATCCTATGCACCGCTTGGTGTCTATAGCCAATCCGTAACGCATGTTTCCTACCCCCATTTCCTAATGTCGACGAGAAGATCGAAAGATGCAAAGTTGACAGCCATAGGGTCGACAGAAATGTTTGTAAGCTCCTGATAGCCACCTTCGATACACTGGTGACGCTGCCATCCCTTAGGCATCGCAGATACACCCTTAGGCAACGCCTTACTGATGAAAGCCTTGCAGACAACATGTCCACGATCGTTAAACACCTCTACCGTGTCACCATCAACGATTCCCCTTGCTTCAGCATCTTCGGCATTCAAACGAACGCGCAGCTCCGGCTCAAGGTCGCGGAAGGTTTCTATTTCGGCATACTGGCTATGAACACGATAGCGCGCATGATCCTGCAAGAGCACCAGCGGATACTTGCTCGCCAATTCATTCTCATACCAAGCTTCGTTCGGTGCGCGCCAATACGCGAAGTGCTCCTTTTCCGCGTTGTTCTTCCAATCTTGCCCGTAGTCAAGACGAGGTTTTGGCTCCTCGCAATACAGCTCGGCACGACCCGATACGGTCTTGAACTTCTCTACGCCATTGACGTAAGGTTCATCCTCGGTAGCAATCACACGGATGGCCTTCTCTTCCTTGAGGCGATCATAAGTTATGCCCATGTCGCGGAGAGCATCGCTATCCATCCACATCTTGGTCCACTCCTCGTTGTCCCTCATCGGGAAGGAATCACCTTCTCCAAGTGCAGCAGCAACGAGTGCCATGATTTCGGTATCTGGCTTTGCCTCATATACAGGATCGATCGCCTGTTCATTTAATACGAGGAAGGGGTTAGACATGTTCACACGCAAGTCGTACGTCTCAAGCGGGCAGGTAACCGGAAGGACAAGGTCGGAATAACGTGCCGTATCAGTAAGTTCGGAATCAACAACCACGTGGTACTCGAGACCTCCCACGACGTCCGTCAGGTAACGGTTCTGCTCGGCATAGTTGCTCAAAGAGTTGCTCGCGAAGGTCATCATCGCCTTTGCGGGGAATGGCTTGCCATTTAATGACTGATCCCTCACAAGATCGGGCAAGGCACAGAATGGAACCGTCATGTTAGCGGAACCTCCGTTTTTGACAGCAATCGTACCTGCATTTACGGGTACACTGCCGGCAAACAGGAATAGACCTCCGATACTTGCACCCTTTTGACCCAAATTACCCGTAAGGGCCATTAGCTGGCCAACAGCCTGACCAAACAGATGAGCGTTCTGATAATGATCGATGGCGAACTGAATGTAGAGCCAGATGGGACCTTCCTCAATGAACACATGAGCAAGTTCTTTAATCTTCTCCACAGGAATTGTGGTCTTCTCGCTTGCCCACTCCAGTGAGTACTCCGCAACATGCTTCTTCAAAGCAGAGAACACGGTGGTGCATTCATGCCCATCTACGTTGAACTCGCCTTCAAGTACAGGATTATCGCATTCGAGATACGAAGCCTTTTCGCCCGTGGCCGCATCGATAACGAAATACGGATCTTCTTCGGCGCTCTTCTTGACTTCTATCATAAGGCCGGTGTTAAGGTCGAGCATGTATTCCTTCTCGCCGTCATCCTCGCCTCCACCGGAAAGATGGGAGTATCTGAGTTGCTTGCCGTCTTCTTTGCGAATAAGGAATGCCGCCGAACTCCGCTTCTTTACGAATTCCAGGTCATACAGTTCTTCGGAAATGACGTAATTGGTCATAGCAAGCGCAAGGGCAAGGTCAGAGCCTGGCCGAATCGGAATGAATTCATCAGCGAAACGAGCAGTGTTCGAATACACCGGATCGATTACGATCATCCTAGAGCCGCCCTCTTGCGCCCTGCGAAGAATGCGAAAGTCCTGCGGCATAGCAACAACGGGATTTGACCCCCACACAATGATGGTCTTTGAATCGAGAGCGCCCTTCGTCTCGCTGGCCTGTTCGAAACTCCCACCACCTACCACTCGGTCGGTACCATAGCCAAAAGCCTGGTCGTAGCAGGTGCTTAAAAAGGTTGCACTCAGTGCATTACCAAAAAGTGTCGCCATGGATGATCCAGCAACCTGGGAGTTACTGCCACCAGAGGTGTCGAGAATAAAAGCGTTTGGACCGTATTCTTCTCGAATGGCACCGACCTTCTCTTTTATGTCGGCTATAGCCTCATCCCAGCTGATGCGTTCCCATTTGCCCTCACCACGAGCAGTGCCTTCAACGCGACGCATAGGATATTTTACGCGAGTGGCGCTATAAGTTCTTTCTGCAAGGGAGATGCCCTTCAGGCAACACCCCGTATAGATCTCTTCGGGATACGCTGCCGGACTAATTTTGCGCGCCTTCCCATCACGCACATGCGCTTTGAGCATACATGCCTGGAAGCAAGGGTTCCTGCATGAAATGTTGAAGATAGACTCCGACGGACTCTCAGGTTCACCAGAATTAAAATCGACAGCCAGTGCAGTCAGACCCGTACCGCCAGCGAGAGCTGTCGCACCCGCTACCGCTGCGGTCGTTTTGAGAAAACTTCTACGGGTGAACCCGCCTTGCGGGCTTTTCGTTCCCGACATTTCTCTCCTCCTAGAAAACATCGGGGCATAATCTGGCCAAGCGTGAGCATGTACTCGGTCACAAAACCACACAACATCGGCCCAGCACAGGAAACCCCTTCTCCTTTATTGAAGAATCGGCCGATTCTTTGTGGCATAATATTATCACAAGTTATTGCGACATTCAATCATTAAGACGCACAGATTTGCAGTATCTAATACCAGTATCTAATACCTTACGCTTCTACTCACGGGTCAGCCATGACAGACAGCGTATGCAGGTGTACGCAGATGAAGCTGGCAGAAAAATCGCGAAATGCGAGGTTTTTCAAAGTTAGCTGTGGCTTCGGGAACTTTTTTTACGAAATGCACGATTTGAAGCGCTAAAAATGAGTAAGGAGACGAGCATTACTCTTCTCTTCTTGAGACTGCTCTTACGTTTTACCTGGTCAGAAGCTACTACTGTGTTTCCAGAAGATTCGGCGAGCTTTATCGACTCCACCACATCGTACATTTCGTAAAAAAAGTTCCCGAAGCCACGGCTAACTTTGCTCAATCGCGCATTTTGTAGAAAAAGTTGCAGAAGGCGAGGTTTTCTTTGCTAGGGCATGTCTAATCATGCCTAACTATACCTGAATGTGTCTTTCGCGGTTTCTTTCGTGGACAATCCTGCATTTCTCGGAATAAGAGTTCGCTAAACTTGCGGATAACAGCGCAGCGACATGCAGTACGGAACAGGCGCACGCAACACTACGCGACACATCGCAGTGTAGTCCATTGAAAGAGCGTTAGCATTATCTACCTACCCCCTTGCACCGTATTATGCAAGAGGAAAGTTAAGCACGCTTGACGTTATTAACGTGAAAGGTTAATATCATGATTGTTTCGTTTGCCAGCAAAGAGACCGAACAACTCGCATCGGGACAACGCGTAAAGCAATTCATCTCCTTTGAGCGAATTGCCCAACGAAAGCTTCGCCAACTACAAATTGCTGACTGCTTGCAGGATCTTCGCATTCCTCCCGGCAATCACCTGGAAAAGCTTGGCGGCGACAGAAACGGCTTTTGGAGTATTCGTATCAACGACCAGTATCGCGTATGTTTTCGCTGGACCAATACAGGACCGGCAGAAGTCGAGATTGTTGACTATCATTAGGAGTCAGACATGAACGAGAAACTCAACCCCGTTACGCCCGGCGAGTTGCTCTCTGAAGAATTTTTGAAACCAATGGGCATCTCGCAATATCGACTCGCTAAGGAAATTGGCGTACCAGCACAACGCATCGGCCAAATTGTCTTAGGACGGCGCGCCATTACCGCAGACACCGACCTTCGCTTGTGCAAGTTCTTTGGCCTATCCGACGGTTATTGGCTACGTGCACAGGAAGAATACGACCTAGAAGTCGCACGCAACAAAATAGGCGATCAGCTTCGTCGAATCAAACCCTGGAAGCAAGCGGCCTGTCTCTAAGAGGTCTTCACGGCCTTGACCACAGCTTTGTTAAACACCATTCCATAAATTAAGTCTTGGAACCAAGCAGCACGCATTTAAGTCTTGCGTGAGCGACTTTCGTCCTCGTCTTTCCAAGCTATTCCCCTGTGGCTCCGCCGTCGCTCATAAGAAAAGGGAATTCTTTCTGCTTGAAATCATCCGTCAGGGCAAACATAACGGGATTGCGGCCTCTTGTCTTCTCGACAATGCCCCGATCCGCAAGCCGTCCCAGATATTTGCGCGATTGCTGCGATTTAACGTCCAACAAGTTTGCCATTCGCTCAACCGAAGCATCGTTAAACATACCAAATGCGGCCTGCTGCGCAAGGCCGAATATCAGAGCCATTTCCTTGGAGCTGAACCTATCCTCACCCTCCAAGCGCTCACACGCTTCTCTAATTTGCTCATACCGAACGCATCCTTCCTTCAGACGCACTATAAGATCATTTTGCGCCTGCACGATAAGCTCCATCATCGCATACACGAAAAAAGTCAGCTCTCCCCCATTTAAGGGATCTTCGACAGTTTTGAAAGCGCGGTAGTACGTCGCCTTGTTTTCTGCCAAAACACGCGAGAGGGACAATGCAGTAGGCTTCGAGAGCGATTCACCTAAGAACAGCGACAGCAGGTATCGACCCGTACGCCCATTGCCATCGTAAAACGGATGCGCATATTCGAAAATATAATGCGCAGCTAAAGCTCCGTAAAGAGAGGGCATGTCGACCCGAGATGTAATAGAAAGCATCGCTTTCATTGCCTCTTTGATAAGCTTTTCAGGGTGAAGTCCCGCATGAACAGCCCTTAATCCATCGGAGACATAGACTTCCCCAGCCCGGAATAGTTCACCGTCAGGTGTATCGTCAAGCGGCTCCCCACTCATAACACGATCATAGATGGATCGGATATCAGCAGGCGTCTTGGGAATCTCGGGGGTCTGGAAGGTCATATCGAGATAAAGGTGGGCAAACTCGCGGAAGCGCTTCTCTTTCGCCTCCTTCTTTGGCGCCGCTCGCAGAGCTTCCTCTATCTGGCGACGTGTGCTGTGAATGTTCTCGATGGCGTTACTGTTGATGACCTCATCGAAAACAAGCCCGCGCAAAACTTCATCGCCTGCGATGCCAGGAATCATCGACATGAGCCTACTCACTTCACGCTCTTTTAGTAGAATGGATTCCGTGAGCGTTGAAAGTTCGCGAGGAACAGCAATAAACAGATCGCCGCAGTTTGTCTGATAATTCAATTCGAACGTTGAAGACGATTCGCGCCGCTCTAGCAAACGAATCCGCACATTAGACTCGCGTTCGGCAGAAGAGTCCATGTGATACAGCGTTGCAAGTTCTTTGTATTCCATGGCTCCTCCTTCTTTATCCTTCAGGGCTATTGAGTATAAACAAGAAACACTCAGCGAGGTTGTTATTTATATCTTTTTCCAAATTATATAAACAACGGAAGCACCACGTGCTTCTTGTTTACACTCTTCAGCCAATTGGATAAAGAGGCGCTAGGCACGCTGAGCCGCTTTCGCCACAGCCTCGACGGCAGCATCACTGTCGGTGAAGCCGTTTTCACGGCTTAAACAATCACCAGCTCGTGATCTTCGATCCCATAGGGGTGCACCTTGCGCAAGCAGTCCCATGTTGCCTTAAGCTCAGCAAACGCAGCAGCCTCGGGACTATCGGCGGAGGCGCCAAGGGGAATAGCCACCTCAAAGCCATGGGTGGCCGCGGCGTTTTCGGCCCACAGCGCCGCTTCCGAGAGCAATGTGGCGTCGTTGGTGGCAAATGCTGCCAACGCCTCGATCATCTGCGGATAAAGCACCGACGTCTTAGAGCGGCGAGCACACACAGCAAAGTCATTCACCCAGGTAAGCATATGTCCGCGCACAAATGTCTCCTGGTCGCGCAACGATTCCGCAAGTTTTTCCAAACTGCCTTCGCGTAAACTATCCAGCGAGCTTTCAGACAAGCGCGCCATGAAGTCACACATGGTAGCAATGTGATCATCGGGAATACGCATGAGACGCGCCAACTCAAAACCATGATCGCGAAAGATACGACGCACGACAACGGTGTTTTCCTGGAAGTCAGCCAACTCATGGGTAAGATAAGGCGACTCAATGGGCTGACAAGGCAACGCTTCCGGACCGATAAACAGGCGGGTGTACTCGTCCCGTGCCGCATCAAGCAGCACTTGCGCGTCCACACATTCGCGCAGGTCGCATAGAAAACGACCGAGGCCCTGCATGGAAATATTATCACCAGTGAATTCCTCCACCGCATCGGCCGTGTCAGCCGAGAGCAGCACCGTCAGCATGGCCGCATCCGGCGTACCGCCCAACAGCTTGTGGAACAGCGTATACAAATAAGCACGCGAGAGTAGCAACGCTTCCAGGTCGATAGACTCGCGGCACAGGATTGCAAGGCCGGATGCGGAATCGGTTACATTCTCAATTGCAGAGCTGGTCATAGTTCCCCTCCTTTGAAAAACGGGCGACCCGAAGGCCGCCCGATATTGCTTACAGCGTGACGGCCGCGAAGTCGTCCATCTGGGCGCCGCGGGTGGGCTCCCACAGAATGTTCGGAGTCGTAGTGGCGGCAGGCTCCGTGCACGGCAGTTCGCTCACGGCATCTGGATGAGCAGCGCGCAAGTCGTCCATTGCGCCAAACTCGATGGCGCGCATGGGGCAGCTTGCCACACATACCGGATCAAAGCCGGCTTCACGCAAGGCGCGGCAGGTATCGCACTTCTGCACGATTTCATCTTCCTCGATGAACTGCGGTGCACCATACGGGCAGCTGTTCACGCAGGTCTGACACCCGATACAGGCCTCATCGTCATGCTGAACAGTACCGTCTTCGTCCTTATACATAGCACCGGTCGGACAATTTGCCACGCACGCCGGGCTTTCGCAGTGATTGCACGAGATGTTTAAATGGAACATCGTTACATCCGGATACGTTCCGCACTCGAAGCTGTCCACGCGGCGCAGGCGCGGACCCGCCACCTGAATGTCGCGACGATCCTTGCAAGCAACCTGGCAGGTACGGCAACCGATGCAGCTGGCCAGGTCAACATAAAATCCCAGGCTCATGATTTACGCCTCCTTCGTCTCGGTCGGCACCACATACGCGGCCAAACCGGCATCATCTACACCCGTAGCCAAGAACGGCCCACGCTCGAAGTCTTCTACAAGCGGCTCGCCGTCGTATTTCTCGATCTCAATAAGCAGGCTGTTGTAGCCGTTCAAGTGCGGGAAGTAATTGGACAGCTGATGGTCAGAAAGCATCTGCTCGCTGCCGCCGCGGTCGATGATGTTGTCGGGGTCGCTTTCATCGAACACCGAATGCGGTCCGTGTGGGATACCAACCGTGCCCGGCATCATCGACTGCATGGGCTGAGCAATGCGCAGCATACGGCCGAAGTCGTTGTAGCACATAACGGTGTCGCCAGCCTTAATACCGCGCTCGGCAGCATCGTCGGCGTTCATGAACACCGGGTTGCGGAAGGCCTCCTGCGTCCAGACCATGTTGTCGTAGCATGTATGTGCACGACGCAGGTAATGCGGGGTGAACGCCTGCAAGGGGAACTTACCCTTCTCCTTGGTTTCCCAATTCGCGAACGTTTCTTGATAGCCACGCCGCGGCACGAAGTAGTTCGCATAAGGCTTGATGGGTTCGGGGTTCAAACCCGTGCGGTTCACATTGTCGGCCTTGAACTGGCAATAGATTTCCAGCTTGCCGGAAACCGACGGACGCGGCCAGGCCGTATCGGCTACGACCACCGACTCACCGTCTTTCCCAATACCCAGCTTGTCGTCGCGATACCCCACATAGTTGCGCTTGTCGTCTTCGGAGCGCGTGCACACATAGCAACCTTGCGCCATGAAGTCGTCGAAGGCCACTTTGCCTTCCTGGGTCGGGAAATCCGCATGGTACTTCTCGTTGTCCGCATCGGTCCAGGTAATGACCGGCTCCCACTTCGACAAGTCGGGTGCCAGCTCGCGCATACCCAAGAAATAGCCAAGCCACTGGTCGTAGTTACTCTTCGGATAAGCATCGTCGGGGTTCGCGCCCATGCGTTCGATAATCTCGCGGAACACCTGCTTCTCGTCTCGAGCCTCGTACAGCGGCTTGATGAGCGGCTTCCACGCCAAAAGCGCGTCCTTGCGCTGCTTCTGGCCGTTGCCGTCGCCAAAGGGGCTCGGCCACGCAAGCTCACCCCACGACTCATCGTCGTTGCCTTCCCAATGGGTGATAACCGGCAGAAGGATGTCGGCGAACTGAGCCGTAAGCGACATTTTGATCTCGAAGGACACGCACGTGTCGGCCTGACGCATTACCTTAATGGCTGTGGGCAGGTCACCGCGTGTTTGCATGAAGTTCGAGTTGGTGGCAATCAGCAGACGCGGATTGACTTCCATCTCCTGCGCTTCGTGATAGGTGGGCGTGTTAGCGCGCAGCTTCGTCGGATCGTTCACCGCATCAGAAGAACCCAAGTCGAAGGGGCCATCTGACGTGGTGATATACTTGCCGTCCAGCATGCAGCGCCACCAAGCGGGGCCTTCGATATTCTTGCCGGGACCAGTCACCGCAGGCGAACCTACCAGGTTATCAATGTAGCCGTAGTCGCCGCCAGCGTGCTGAATGAGACGGTAACCCGAATCGCCCGCATCCCACGTGTAAATGGCCGCTGAGCCGTGGCCCGATTTGCCGTAGTGGCCACCCAGTGCCGACACAGTCATAAACGCCTGGGGCAAATTCTCGGCACCCAGATAACGCGAAGATGCATAGCTGTGCAGGAACGTAACAGCATTGTTCTTGCCAGCCATTTCTGCATACCAGGTGATGTCTTCTACTGGCGTGCCGCAAATTTCGGTAGCCCATTCGGGGGTCTTCGGCGTATCGTCGTAGGCACCCAGCACATAGTCGCGGAAGTTTTCGTCGAGTTTCGCGTCGGCCGGCATCGTCTCAGGCGTGAATCCTACCGTGCGCTCGTTCACGAAGTCCCAGTCGATAATGTCGCCGCGCTCTTCGTCGAGGCGAATCATCTCGTAGATAACCGCCAGCAAAAATGCCGTGTCGGTACCAGGACGCACCCGAATCCAGCGAGCATCCAGCGACGAAGCCGACTCGTTGTAGTTCGGCCCCACGTACACGAACTGCGTGCCAGCCTTCTTGGCGTTGTGCAGCCAATACATAGAGGAATGGTGGCACCATGCAGGATTGCATCCGTACAGCACGATGGTATCGGCATTCGGCAGGTCATACTTGTCGGGTGCCATCATAATGTCGGGGTGGTCGCCCCACGAATACATACCTAAAGCCTCGGTTTGGAAAGCCCACGTGCCGAACGACTCAACCTCGGAGTCGTAGATTGCGCCGCCGAGAACAGGGAACATCGCCGCGCCCGGCACCCAACGCCATGCGTTGCAGATAACGCCCTTCTCGCCGTATTCTGCATACACACGCTTCATCTCGTCGACTACATAGGTGAGCGCCTCGTCCCAGCTGATACGCTCCCACTCGTCCTTGCCGCGCAGTTCGCCGTGAGCGTTCTCGCCGCCGCCAGGCTGCCAATTCTTGCGCTTCATGGGGTACTTGATGCGGTCGGCGTTGTACACCTGCTGACGCAGCGAATGACCGCGCAAGCAGCTGCGCTGCTGAGGGCAGTCGAAGCTGTCGGCATGCGAGTCGTCGGTCTTCTGGCGAATAACTACACCGTCAACCACATATCCCATGTTCAGGCACATCTGGTTGCAGTTCTGGTGGCAGTGAATGGGCATCCACTCGCCTGTTCCCTCGATGATGGCGGTATCGGAGGCCACCTCATGCGTGGCCGCGCCTGACCCCGCCCCCGAGGCACCCTTACTATCGGGCGCGCACCCGGCGACTCCCATGGCAGCGGTAGCGGCCGCAGCGGCAGCGCTCGCCTTCAAGAAATCGCGACGCCTCAAGCTCTTATCCAACAGAGACATGAACATCACCCTCCTTTTTCCTCTTTCTCGTCCTATTCTTCCTGTCCTCCCTCAACATCCCGCATCATACGAAGGATGACGCGCGCATAGGTAATACCTATAATGTAATCTTGCATATGCTTGAAAGGCATGTACGCAACAAGAGGACAGCCGGAAATAACGAGTTCGTGGGTTTATTTCTCACAGGCTGAGGAAGCAATCCGGCCAAACACAACTTGGCCGAACCGCCAAAAACAGAGGGGAAACGAGGGGAAACTATGGAGTTAAGAACGCTTCGCTATTTCATTGCTGTCGTGCAGGAGGGCTCCATCACAGCAGCTGCCAAATCGCTCCATGTCACCCAGCCCACGTTATCGCGTCAGCTGGCCGCTTTGGAAGACGAGTTGGGACACGCGCTCTACCAGCGCAGTCACGGGGGTATCGAGCTTACCGAACAAGGTGTCATCCTACGCCGTTACGCTGAATCAATTCTGGCCCTTGCCGACAAAGCCGAAGAGGAAATCGCACTTCCTGCCCGCTCCATCGCAGGCAAAGTACACATCGCCGTTGGCGAGACGCGTGCCGTAGAAGTACTCGCCGAGGCAATGCGGCGTGTACAGGCCACTTATCCGGGCATTCAATTCGAGATTTACAGCGGTAACTCGTCTGACCTCATGGACAACTTCGTGCGCGGCTTCTACGACTTCTTCCAAGAATGCGAGATCAGAAGCCACGTTGACATGAACGTCATGGTGCTTCCTCATAAGGACGTGTGGGGAATTCTCACACGACGCGACAACCCGCTTGCACGCCTTCCCTACGTCACTCCGAATGATCTGGTGGGTCAACCGCTTATTAGCTCGCGCCAGGGCGCGAAAACCGCACTGGGACAATGGCTGGGAGAGCTGGCCGATCGTATGGACATCCGCGCTGTCTACAACCTGCCACACAACGTCAAGTTTCTCGTGCGCGAAGGCGTGGGAAGCGCTTTTACCTACCAAGATCTGTTTGAAACCAATGAGCTAACCGACTTCGCCTTCGTGCCGCTGTCACCCGCATTGACGTCAACCCAGGGCCTCATCTGGCGCAAAACCTTACCCACTCGCCAGGCCCAGGTGTTTCTCGATGTATTGCGCGAGGTATGCGCCGAGGCGGAAGAGAGTAGCGAAATAACGCACCGTACCGAAGAAAATGCCGGCCACAAGCACCCCTAACAGCACTGAACGGGGACGATCGTGACATTGGGGTCAGTATGTGACAGTATGTGGCATACTGACCCCAATGTCACGTGTCACCAATACGCACGTTAACACAAGTCGCCTTGTGTACGGGCTGAGAGGCTTACTCGAACGTTAACCCCTTCAGTGCGGCGAAAGGATGCAAGGGATCCATGTCGTCGGCATCACATTCGCAGGGGCCCTCGTTGAGGTTCGCCCCGCACGTGCTGCACAGGCCCGCGCAGTCTTCAGAGCACAGGGGCAAAAGCGGCATATCCATCAGCAGCGCCGCTTCGATAAGCGGTACGGCGTCAATCTTGCCGTCTTCCGGCAGGTGATCGAACTCATCGTCATCCATGTCGGCGGGAGCTTCACCATCGCCAATGACGAAGTAGCCTTCAATTTCGCCATCAAGCTCGATTACCACCGGATCAAGACAGCGTGCGCAGCTGGTGGTGGCAACACCTCGCACCGAACCGGTTGCCAGCAGGGCATCACCGGTGTTCGTTAGGTCGATACTCCACGCCACTGGTTTGTCAAAGCGGTAGGAATCCGGACCCGCTTCGATGACGTCAACAGGCCACTCTCCCTCAAAATGAGAGCTCTCCGCAAGGGCGAAGAGCTCAGAGGGAACCTGTATAACAACGTTTCCCCACGCGGCCATTAGCGCCCCACAAGGGAGTTCGCGTTCAAGCGGTCGCGACAACGGCGAACGTTGTTGAGCAACGTATCGAGACTCTGCTCCACGTGCCCAAACACCTCATCGGCGTAATCTTCAGCGCCAGCACGTGTCTGACGCTCGAGTTCGCGGGCATCGGCCAGCACCTGGTCGGCCTGTTGCTGCGAGATGCGCACGATCTCCTGCTCGCTGGCGATGGTCATCGCCTGGCTCTGAGCATCTTCAATGAGACGGTTCGCTTCGGCCTCGGCGTCATCAAGCAAGCTCTGACGCTCGCGGACAATTTGGCGCGACTGCGCGAATTCGCTGGGGAACGTGTCGCGGATTTCATCCATGATCTCGAATGCGGCAGCAATATCGACTTGGCGCAAGTTGTTCTTGCCGAACACCGGCTTCGAGTCCTCGAGCAGAATGGAGAGCTCTTCAAGCAGCCCCAACACTCCTGTTTCGTCCATCGTCTTCCTTCCGTCCGGTATGCAGTGCGCATCTTCCAAGTCATGGCAAAGCCGCAAAGCGCGCATATTCAATCCGACATGATAACACGATCTCCGAAAAGCAGGCAAAATTTATGTTCAGCTCGTGAATTCCTCGCAAACTGGCCGCAATCTTAACGTAGTCTTGCAGACTTGCCCAGCTGATCAACAGAAGACAATAGCGATTTTCTCCAGAAAGTTGCGTATAATGCAACTTAGAGGTGAAAATATGCTAAAAACAACGAAGATGCTCCAAGAAGAACTCTCCTCTTACGGAGCGCCGAAGAACAAAATAGCCCGCATGGTACGGGATGGCGAACTCACGCGCATCGTGAAGGGGCTTTACGAAACTGATGCCTCAACACCACCTGAATACCTAGCAGCAAGCATTTACGGTCCGTCTTACGTTTCTTTCGAATACGCACTTACCCGCCACAGCATGATTCCCGAGGCCGCCCGCGTTGTGACAAGTGCCACGTTCGAAAAAGGCAAGGCCAAGTGCTACAACACGCCATTTGGTACCTTCACCTTCCGCGATGTACCCTCGAGCGCTTTTCCGTGGGGAATTGACACAGTCGTGGAGGGCAGATATGCCTATCGCATTGCGACCCCCGAAAAAGCCTTGTGTGATACGCTTTGGTTGTGCCCCCCTGTTGCCAACTACCGTGAGCTCGAAACACTCCTCTTCGACGACCTTCGTCTCGAGCCCTCGATGGTTCATAGCTTGGACACCCAGGGCATAGCTTATCTCGCCAAACAATACCGCAGCACGACCATTTGCAAGCTAGCTAAGTACTTGAAAAGGAAGACCCGTCATGAACTCCACCCTTGAATCGATGTTGCAAGCCTACAACACACGCTCTCTGATGGAGCAGAAGCATGCAGCTAAAGAGATCGTACAAGAACTTGTGCTTTGCGGCTTGTCGAGAGCCGGATTCTTTGATCATGCAGCCTTCTACGGAGGCACGGCGCTACGCATCTTCTACGGCCTCGACCGCTTTTCCGAAGACATGGACTTCTCTCTCATGACCCCAAACGAGGAATTTGATCTCACGGATTTCTTCCCCGTACTCGAAACGGAGCTACGCTCCTATGGCCTGAATATGAAGATAGAAAAGCGCGAAAAGACGGTATGTTCCGACATACAGTCGGCATTTCTCAAGGGAAACACGCGTGAACATCTGCTTCTACTCTTCCCCCAGGAGAGTTTTTCAACAGGGGTACCACGAGATGAAAAGATAAAGATCAAGTTCGAAGTTGACGTAAACCCACCAGCACTCGCGACCTTTGAGCGGCGCTATCAATTACTGCCTGCGCCCTATGAGGTGAACTTATACGATAGACCCTCTCTATTCGCCGGCAAAATTCACGCGGTCCTATGTCGTGGTTGGAAGAACCGCGTCAAAGGCCGCGATCTCTATGACTACTTGTTCTATCTCGCTCGCAACACAAAAGTGAACCTACCGCACCTCCAGGAACGCCTTGTGCAGACAGGTCATTGGGATTCTCGAAAAACGCTTACCGTAGAACGCCTGCGTCAACTGCTGGCTGCCCGCTTCGACATCATCGACTACAAGGCAGCCGCTCACGATGTCGAGCCGTTCTTGTCCGACAGGTCTTCTCTGACTCTTTGGTCTTCAGAGCTATTCAATCAGGTAAGCGAGCAGCTTGAGGCGGTTTAGACAGCTGCAGCACCACGAGTGATATGACCAGTTCTTCCTGAACAACACGTAGCGTGCGGCCCTTTGCCAACAATGCCAGAACCTCTGTTGCGCGTGGATACAGCAGCGTCAGACGAACCTAAGGTGTGAAAGCTAAGCGAAAGTTTCCTCGCAAAACTCACCTCGGTTCACTCAGCTCACGTCGAAGGATTATCGATGCGTAGGTTATCGGGCTTTGTAAGATAGATGCTCGCTTCGCCGAAGCACCCCTTAGTGCATATCGGCGAAGCGAGCGATGAGCGCTTCGTGTACGCAGGTGGGTACGAACTGAGCAAATTCTCCGTGTAGGCTGGCGATCTCACGCACGATGGATGACGAAAGGTACATGTACTCCGGCGGCGACATGATGAACATCGTTTCTAGTGAACTATCCATCTGATAGTTGAGTGCCGCCATCTGAAACTCATATTCGAAGTCGGTAACAGCGCGCAAACCCTTCACCACCACATCAACCTCAAGCTCGCGGGCCACATCGGCGAGCATGCCCTCAAAGGGTACAACTCGCACGTTGGGAAGGTGTGCGGTCGAGCAGCGCACAAGCTCGGCGCGCTCGGCAAGCGTAAACAGCGGCCCTTTCCGCTTGGAAGCTGCCACACCTACCACCACTTCGTCCATCAGCTGCGCTGCGCGCGTTATGACATCCAGATGCCCGTTGGTTATCGGGTCAAACGTTCCGGGAACTAAAGCTCGCTTCATTCTTGTGTCTCTCCATCAAACCGTATCATGTCAACCATGGTAGCACCATACTTCTTGCGCTGCGCGCGTTGCATCCCCAACACAGCAAGCGCTTCGTCGACAGCAGCAGCACTCGCCGCTGCATGCTCGTATACCACAAGCGCCCCAGCAGTTGCAACGCCGCGCTCACGCAAGCCCGACACCATCTGCAAAACCTCACGAGGCTCAAACACATAGGGCGGATCGAGCAAGATCAGGGAAAACGGCGGGTGCGCGTACTTGGGAGGGTTCTTCATCACATCACCCCGCACGATGCGCACCCGGCGGGCGTCAAGCCCCAGCTTCTCGGCGTTAGCCGTTACAACTCGCACTGCCTCGAGCGAGTTGTCGTAGAAGTACGCCGTCTGCGCGCCGCGAGACACCGCCTCGAGCCCCAGCGCACCCGAGCCAGCAAACGCGTCGAGCACGACCTCACCCTCAAAGCCGCCCAGTGTACTGTTGACTGAGCTCATCATCGATTCCCGCACACGATCAATGGTTGGGCGCGTGCCCTCACCTTTGGGTGCGCGCAGCGGGAACCCCCTGAACTCACCTGCAATGATGCGCATCAATCAACCTCCTTGCACCGTTACACCGCCCGAAAACGCCATACGTGCCTCGCGAGCGAGCACCCGGTTCTCGGGCAACTCCAGCGTCGGATCCGCCTCCAGAATAGCCGCAGCGTCAGCATGGGCCGCTTCAATAACCTTGCCGTCACGAACGACATTCACCAACTTCAGTCCCGATGCGCCGTGCTGACGATTGCCTAGAATGTCACCTTCTCGACGCAGCGACAAGTCGAAAGCCGCCAGCTCGAACCCGTCATCGGTGCGCTCCATGGCCGAAAGCCGCTGCAACGCCGCTTCGCTTTTCGATGCCGAAATCAAGTGCACCTGAGCAGGCAAGCTCCCGCGACCCACGCGTCCCCGCAGCTGATGCAGTTGTGCTAGACCGAAACGATCGGCATCTTCAACAATCATCACCGTGGCGTTGGGTATATCCACACCCACTTCGATAACCGTGGTTGCCACAAGCACCTGAATGCGACCTTGGGAAAAGCCTTCCATAACCTGCTGTTTCTCGGCTGCTGGCATGCGCCCGTGCAACAGCGCCACCTCGTAGTCGACAAACACCGTCGAACTTAAGTACGACGCCTCTTGTACGGCAGCCGACACGTTGTCGCCGTCGAAGTCGGCGTCATCTTCGATGCTGATAGAGGCGTACTCGTAGGCTTCCTCGTCGATGGTGCGAGCGGGTGCGCGAGACGCCTTCTCATCACGTGTAGACGCATCTTGCCCGATGAGTGGACACACCACAAACACCTGCTCACCGCGGGACAGTGCCTCGCGCGCGGCGTCGTAAGCGCGCCCTCGGTCTGCTTTTTTATGCACGCTCGTAGTGCGCACCGCTGAAGTGTGCGGACGATTTCTGATGTAGGAAAGCGTTAAGTTGCCGTACAACGCCAGCGCCAGTGAACGCGGAATGGGTGTTGCCGTTAAGTACAGCGCGTCGGGAAGCTCACCTTTTTCCAGCAGCGTCCGTCGTTGGTCGACGCCGAAGCGCTGCTGCTCATCGATGACCACCAGGCTGAGCGACTTCGGCACAACGTCTTCTTCGAGCAGCGCGTGCGTGCCCACCAGCACGTCGACGGTACCAGCCGCGAAACGCTGCAGCACGGCAGCACGCTCGGCTGCTGACGTCGAACCACACAAGAGCTCCCACGTGACACCCGCCGCATCAAACAGTGGCGCCAAACTTGCGGCATGCTGACGGGCAAGCACTTCGGTGGGTGCCATGAGCATGGCTTGTGTTCCCGTGTCGGCAACGGCGGCTAAAGCGAAGGCAGCCACTACGGTTTTACCCGTACCCACATCACCTAACAGCATATGACTTGCCGCACGAGGAGCGGCCATGCGCGAGAGAATGTCGTCTTTCGCTTGGCGCTGCTCATCGGTAAGCTGAAACGGCAACGCATCGGCAAGACGCGCCACGTGCGCCCCGTCAACAACATGCGATGTGGCCGTACGTCCCTGTTCACGCTCGCGCTCCTGCGACATGAGCATAATCTCCAGCAACAGCAGCTCTTCGTAGACGAGCCGCCGACGCGCTTGAGCGACCTCGTCCATCGTATGAGGGAAGTGGATCGACCGCAGCGCTGCTTGTCTGCCCATGAGCCGATAGCGCACCCGAAGATCGAGCGGCAGCGGATCGTACGCACCTGCCGTCGCGGCGAGCGCGTTGCCAACAAGGCGCCGCATCCACGCCGCAGACACCTTCTCACATGCAGGATGCACGGGAATGATCTTGCCTTGAGCCTGATCGGAACCAGCAAGCACTTCAAGGTATGGGTTCGTCATTCGCTTGAAGCCATAGCCAAATTCGAGCTCGCCTGCTATGGCGATGCGATCACCCGCTGACACCTGATCCATGAGCCATGGTTGGCGAAATGCCGTAACTATAAGCGTACCCGTACCGTCGACAACAGTGATCTCAACAAGTTGCAGACGCGGCTTCGGACGCTTCAGCTTGATAGCATGCACCTGGCCCTCGATAGTGCACTGCTGTCCAACAACCGCTGAAGCGATGGTTTCTTTCGAAGACAGATCAACATAGCGCCGAGGGAAATGCGTAACCAAGTGGCGAATCGTGTATATACCCAGTTTTTCTAGCGCGTGAGCGCGGGTGGGACTCACCAGCCGAACACGCGTTACTGGTTCATCGAGTGTGATTGTGGCCGCCAAGCGATCGGGCGGGATTGCAGCCCCGCCCGCATCAAACGATCTGTTCACCGAGCCCGGCAACCCCGCTGCACGCGTTTACTCGACCGAGAAGATGATCGGATACAACGGCTGCTCGCCGCGGTGGGAATCGATCTCGATATCGTCGTAAACGCCCTCAATGCGCTCAATCAGCGCGTCAAGTGCGTCATCGGAATAATCGGCACCAGCCAGCAGCGTTAGCGTGTCGGCGTCATCGGCCTCCATCGAACTCAGCAAATCCATCACAACGTCCTCGATAGATGCACCCACAGCTTCAATAGAACCGTCAGCGATACCGATAACGTCGCCGTTTTTGATGGGGTTGTCGTGAGCGTCCTTCGAGTCCTTGATGGCGGTAGTCACCTCGCCAGTTCTCACCTCGGCGTAAGACTGCGTCATAGCAGCAACGTTTTCCTCAAGCGTCGCAGTTTCATCGAAGCCGAACAGCGCGGCGAACGACTGCGGGACACTCTTCGTAGGAACCACCGCGCAGGGAACCTTGGACAGGCCGCACGCGCTCTGAGCAGCCATAACAATATTGGAATTGTTCGGCATGATAATGACAGCGTCGGCGTTTACCTTCGACACCGCATCAAGCAGATCCTTCGTTGACGGATTCATAGTCTGCCCGCCCGACACCACAACGTCCACACCTAAGCTCTTCAGAATGCGCGCGTTGCCCTCGCCGGCGGCAACCGCCACAAACCCAAAGGGTTTCGAAGGCTCGTCGGCCTGCTCGGCGGCAAGCTTGTCCGCACGCTCGGCACTTTGCAGCTGCATGTTATGAATGAACACCTCGGAAATCTGACCGCGCTCTAAGAAGTACGCGAGCACCTTGTCCGGCGTGTTGGAATGAACGTGCACCTTGAACTTGGGGTTGTCGCCCACACACAGCTCACAATCGCCCATGGTTGCCAAAAACTCAAGCGCTTCGTCTTTATCGAGCGTGTCGGAATCAACCAAAAACTCGTTGCAATAGCGATACGCACTACCCTCCCAGTCGTTGATCTGCTCGATCTCGACCTTGGGAGCCACGCCAGCACGCGCAAGCGCCAGCTCGTCAGAAAGTGGACCTTCCTTGCCGGTAATCGCCGCAACAAAGCCATCGATAAGGATAGCCAAACCAAAACCGCCGGCATCAACCACGCCGTTCTCCTTCAACACGGGAAGAAGATCGGGCGTGCGCTGCACCGACGCGTACGCTTCAGCGACCAGATAGTCGAGCGCTTCAGGTGTGGACATCTTCTTCTTGCGAGCGCGCTTAGCTGCTGCAGCTGCATCGCGCAGCACCGTAAGGATAGTGCCCTCAACGGGCTTGCGAACCGCCTGGAACGCCACCTCAACCGCCTGAGAAAACGCCTCGTCAACGGTTTCGGTACTCAGCTCAGTTGCGTTGGCGGCTCCTTCGCACAACCCGCGCAAAATCTGCGAGGTGATAACGCCGGAATTACCACGCGCACCCATGAGCGCGCCGGTGGTAATAGCGCGGCGAACTTCAGCATTACTCGCGCCAATGGGCAGCTTCGACAGGTTGGCTACAACACTTTCCAACGTGAGCGACATGTTAGTACCCGTATCGCCGTCGGGCACGGGAAACACGTTCAGCCGGTTTATTTCGTCCTTGCGTTCGGAAAGCACCTTGCTTGCGGCCGCGATGGAGTTAAGAACCTCGTTCGCAGTATAGATGTCTGGCATGTCGGTCGATTCTCCTTGGTATTGGGTCGCATCCAAGCGCGCCGCCCATGCAGGGCAGCGCGCTTGGATGCACTCGAAAAACGTTTACTTACGCACCTTGACGCCCTGTACGTGAACGTCGATGCCGTCGATAGGAACGCGAGCGTACTCGTTCAACGCGAACGAAACCTGCTCGACAAGATTCTGAGAAACTGTCGCGATGTTCGTGCCATATTCGATGATTACGTACAGATCAACGTGCACACCTGCGTCGGTGGAAGCCACCGTCACGCCACGGCGCAAACGGGAAGCAGGCAAAAGCTTCGCGATACCGTCAGCTGCGGACGGAGCGGACATACCCACCACGCCGTAGCATTCCAGTGCGGCGTTGCCCACCATGTCAGCAAGAACGTCATTGGCGATATGGAGATCGCCGGCAATTGTTTGAGTCATTGCAATCCTTTCGCGATGCAGGCGCACGAAGGCGCGCAACGGAAAACTTGCGGAAAGTATACCGCACCGCCGTAGTATCCGCTTCGTTTCGCATATTTCTACGCGAAGAGAAGGTATCCTCCACGAAAAAATCTTGCACTTCGTTTGCCAGACGTGCTATAGTGCAAAGGCTTTGTGTCACTAACGGCTTGCGTAGCCGTGCGTATGAACGTAGATGGAGTGAGAACGATGTCGAAGGTTTGTGAAGTTTGCGGCAAGGCCCCCGCTGCTGGGCGCAGCATCAGCCACTCGCACCGCGTGTCCAACCGCGTGTTCCGTCCGAACGTGCAGAAGGTCACGATCAGGGACGAAAAGGGTCACGTTCGCAAGGCCAACGTGTGCACCAGCTGCATGAAGGCCGGCAAGGTGGAGCGCGCGTAAATCGCAACACGCCTGGCCCGCTGCCATGAGGCAGCGCCTTATCTTTAAGGTTGCAAAGCGCCCAAGCATTTGACGTCACCACATTGGATGATTTCAAATACTTGGGCGCTTCTTGCTGCCCTGATCCTTCCCCAGAAGTACCGAAAAACCTGTCATCAACAAAGCCCGGTCGCTTGCTACTGACACCAATAGCGAAAGCTATAAGACAAGCAATCGTTTGCAATGCGGGCATGCCGCCACATTACCCTCAGCCTTCATGGCAACCAAGCGGCCTGCATCGATGGAGTTGCGGCACACACCACACGAGCTGCCATTCAGGCGACCAACCGCAACGCCTCCCGACCGCGCAGCAACCTTCTCGTATTCGCACACTAGTTCAGCAGGAAGCTGAGTGACGATAGCAGCACGCTCGGCCCGAGCTTTCGCGCATTTCTCCTTCAGTGCGCTCCCTTTTTTCACGAACTCAGCTGTTGCAGCCTCTTCCTTCGCGACAACATCCTGCATCATCTCGCGCGCTTGTGTTATCACGGCGTCTATCTTCTCAAGTTCGGCATACGCCTGCGTGAGCTTCTCATCAAGCGTAGCTCGGCGCTTCGCCGCGCCGTTGAGCTCCTTCGTACGCGCGCCGACACTGCGGAAATCCCCTTTCACGGCATCGATTTCCTGTTGCAGGCGCTGTTGCTTCTGCGCAAGCTTGGCGTCTTCTTCGCCGATACGCGATATCTCATCCTCGGATGCGCTCGCAAGTTCCGCGAGCTTGTCTAGTTTCGCGTTAAGCACCTGTTTTTTCTTCCGGCAGTCGGCAATGATCGCCCGCTGGGGAAGCTCGTCGAGCTGCTTTTGGGCGGCAAGCCCGCCAAGATCAACCTGCTGAAGAATCAGCAGCTTCGCCAAATCGTCAGTGGCTACGCGCATGGAGGCATTCCTTTCGACGCGGTGGTTTGGTCAACTATACGACAAACGAAGGCGAATACAGGCGAGCTTACACGCGAACAGCTTCAGGGGTCGTCCAGTTGTGCGACTGGTCGATCATAATGATGTCACGTTCGGGAACGCCCGCGTTCGCCACCGCATCAGCGAGCACCGCCGTAAGCGGAAGTTCGCTCACATCGTGGCCGAGCTCAATGATACTCAAGCCCGCACCCGATAAGTCGAGCGCCTCGTGATATTTTATCTCACCGCAGATAAGGCAGTCAGCCCCTGCCGCCCGCGCCGCACGACCCACCGTGCCCGCCGAACCTGTTGTTGTTACCGCAGTGCGCACTGGGGAGGAAAGATCGCCCCACACGCGAGGTGGCCGGCCGAACACCGCAACGCAGCGCGAAGCCAAGCGGCCAAGCGTTTCGGGAGCGTCGTCTACCAAGGGAACGTCACACAGCTGGCCATAACCCCGCACTCGCGACGAACGCGACGGCTCGACAACGCGGCCTGAAAACGCCAAGCCGAGCATGCCGGGCAGCACGCGCACAGCACGCGGGCTTACGTCGAGCGCGGTATGGAAACACATAAGCGCAACCTGGTTTTGAATAGCCGCCCACACACCAGCACCAGGGCTTGCCGCCACCGAGCGCTCGGGAGCAAACGAGTCAGGTGCGGAAAGAAACGGCGGATGATGCGTGACGAGCACGTTCGCACCACTGACCGACGCTTCGCGAATGGCATCGACTGTTGGGTCAAGCGCCACCGCCACACGCGAGACAGGCAGCGCAGACTCACCCACCACAAGCCCTGTGCGGTCCCATTCCTCTGCGTCGGCAGCAGGAAACGCCCTCAGCAGCTCGGCCGCAAGCGTACCCACTGTATGCGCACGGACAGTTCGCGCCATAGCGTGTGCCGGCCGCTTTGTGAGAGCCGTAGGTTCTGTGGTGACATCCGCCCCCCGCGTGGCATCGTCGAGGTGCGATGCGTCATCGCGCGCATTCTCACTACTCTTCGGATTCTCTTCGTCTCGCTTGCCGTGCAACGTCATACTCACCAACCCCTTTCCCAAAACCGCAAACTACGCATGATGCGCCCACTTCGTATTTACTCGATGGTAATGGTTCGGCGGTCGCCTGTAGCCGTCGGAACGGTAACAACACGATAACCTGCCTCGTACATATAGGCATACGCGTGCTCGATATCGCGCGCAACATGCTCGGGTTTGTGCGCATCGGTTCCCACCGTGCACGGAACGCCCGCACGGCAAAACTCGCGCAGCAGTTCGGGTGCGGGAAACATCTGCGCGCAGGCGTAATACGACCCCGACGTGTTCACCTCAATCATCTTGCCCGCCGCCGCGCACGCTTCGGCCATCTGCTGATAGAGTGGCGTTAGATCAAAGGATGGGTAATAGGCGAATTTCTTGGCCAGATCGGGATGAGACATAGCGGTAAAAGGCACATCTGACGACACTGCGTCACACCACAGCTCAACATAGCGCCGCCAGATGCGCTCGGGCGCGCCTGGTTGCTCCCACGCATCGCGCTGAGCAGGATCATCGAACGCCCACCGATCAACGAAGTGAACCGACAGCAACACATGCACAAACGGATCGAAGTCGGCTGACACGAGGTTGCGATCGTCATCCGTTCCCAGCCAGTCAAGCTCGCAGCCGGTGATGATCTCAAGAGAAGGATGTGCCGCCCGTGCTTCTTCAACCGCTCGCAGGTAGTCAGGCATGCGCTCGGCCGGCACTGACAAGTAGCGGTCGGGATCGAAGGCCAACGTCAGCGGGAAATGCTCGGTGAATGCCAGTGCGCTCAAACCTGCTGCCTCGGCCGCAACGGCGTATTCTTCCACCTCACCTTCGCCGTGACCACAGTACTTGCTATGGCAATGCATGTTGATCAGTTCCATGCTCGCTTTCTCCTTCCCTTTGTTTCGATGATGTCATGTGTGAGTATGCCAAAGTGTGCCAAAGGGTCACCTGATTACACGTGGCAATGCCGCTATCAGGGTCTCTACGTCGCGCTCGGTGGTATAGCGCCCCAGCGAGATACGAAGCGCCCCCTGCGCGGCATCGGCGGAAACGCCGCAGCTGGTGAGCACGTGGCTAGGCGCAAGCGAATGCGACGAGCATGCCGAGCCGCCCGACACCCCAAACCCCAGCGCGTCGAGCCGCAAGATAAGTGTCTCGCTTTCCATGCCGCGAACCAACACATGCACAATATTTGGCAAGAAGCGCTCGCTTTGCGAGGGAACCTCAACAGTAGGCATAACGCCGTCCATGGCCGCAAGCTCCGCATACAGGCGGTCGCGCAGCGCGCACAGACGAGCAGATTCACTCACTTGCATGTTCACCGACGCTCGCAACGCCGCAGCGAACCCAACAATGCCAGCGACGTTTTGCGTGCCACTACGACGAGCCGATTCCTGCCCGCCGCCAAGCAGCTGCGCTTCAAAGGGTGTACGTGCCCTCAGGTACAGCGCACCTACACCCTTCGGACCGCCCACCTTGTGTGCCGAAAACGACGCAGCATCGGCACCGATGTCCTGCATGCTTAAGGGCAGCTTTCCTGCCGCCTGCACCGCATCGGTGTGAAAGAGAGCGCCGCCGTCGTGCGCTGCACGCGCAATGTCACACAGCGGCTGCACGCTGCCAAGCTCGCTGTTCGCAGCCTGCACTGACACGAGCACCGTCTGCGGGCCAACCGCATCACGCACGGCCTGCGCGCTCACGAACCCTTGCCGATCGGGGCGAACGTAGGTTACACGGAAGCCCTGCGCCTCAAGCCGCTTGGCAGGCTGCAGCACCGCGTCGTGTTCGATAGCGGTGGTCACGATGTGCGGGGTCTCGCCGCGCGCGAGGTCGATATGACGCGCGTGTGCGGCACCGTGCGCTATTCCCACAAGCGCGGCAACATCGGCCTCGGTTGCCCCCGACGTAAACACCACTTCGTCGGGACGGCGCGCGCCGATGTCGGCAGCTACGCTCTTGCGTGCACGTTCCATCGCCTCAAACGCCGCGCGCCCCGGCGAATGGAGTGAATTGGCATTGGCACCCACGATCAAGTTGGCTCGGCCGGGCACCTGGTAGGCTGCCATAGCACAGGCAGCCTCGTCACACAGCGGCGCAGTGGCCGCGTAGTCGAAATACGCGTAATCGTCGACGGTCAAATCGCTCATTGAACCGGTCATGCGAAATGTAAACCTCTTTCTTCCCAATCGTCGGGGGGGTGGCAGGCGCCACCTGCGCTCGCCACCCCCCGTTTTCCGCCCTCGTTTTCTGCTGCGCAGCAATGACCCGTAAACGAAGGCGATGCTCCCGTGAGCGCTACACTTCCAGCGCTGCCATGCGGGCCCTGTCGGCCACGCGACACACCTCCTGCAACGCCATTGCTGGGTCGTCGGCTGCAAACACCGCATTGCCACATACCAGCACGTCAGCACCAGAAGAGGCGACGAGCGGTGCCGTACGCACACCAATGCCACCATCAACCTGAATCAGCGGACGCACCCCCGCCTCGCACGCAAGCGCAACGACTTCAGCCACCTTAGCATCGGAGCCCTCAATGTAGCTTTGCCCCGAAAAACCAGGTTCGACACTCATGACGAGCACCATGTCGAGATCGGAAATAATCGGCGCGAGCACAGCCGGCGGCGTGCACGGCTTCAGCGCTACGGCCGCCTTGCACCCCGCAGCGTGAATGGTGTCTGTTGCCTCTTTTAGCTGCGGGCCGTAGAGTGCCTCGGCGTGCACGGTGACAATACACGAACCTGGATCAGCGGCGCCCTGCAACGCATCCAGAAACCAAGGCAATTCGCGTAGGGGGTTATCGATCATCAGATGAACATCGAGCGGAATGTGCGCCAGTTTTGCAAGTTGCTTGAGCACCGGCACGCCAATCGTGAGATTCGGCACGAAATGGCCGTCCATCACATCAACGTGCACAAAGCCCGCTCCAGCGTCTTCAATGAGCGCAATATCGCGGCCTAAGTTCATGAAGTCGGCAGATAAGATAGACGGTGCAATTCTCACCGGTTCGAACATAGCGTAAACCTTTCCTTGGGTTTCTTCAGGCAGTTTCTTGAGACGGTTTCCTAAGACAATTTCCTAAGACGGTTTCTTTAAGGCCCCAGCCAACCTACAGCCCGCAGAACTCGGTTGTCAAAGGACGCGCCATGAGCGCACGGGATATCTCGCGAGCGTCGGCTTTCTCCCAAATAACCTTGCGTACAACATCGGTGATGGGAAGCTCGACATCGTATCGCTTCGACAGCACCTCAAGCGTCTTACATGCCAGCGCCCCTTCGGCAACCATGTGTGTTTGCGCCGTGAAGTCGTCAAGTGTGCCTCCTTCGGCAAGCAGTTTGCCGAATCGACGGTTGCGCGAATGCTCCGATGTACACGTAGCAATAAGGTCGCCCGTGCCCGCCAGCCCCATGCAGGTAAGCGCCTGCCCGCCAGCTTTCACTACCAGTCGGCTCATTTCGGCCTGACCACGCGTCATGAGCATTGCGGCCGTATTGTCGCCAAAACCCAGGCCGTACGACACGCCCACGGCAATAGCGATAACATTCTTGAACGCAGCGCACAACTCAACGCCACACACGTCGTCGCTTACATAGGTGCGGAATGCATCGCGTGCGAACAGCTGCTGGAATAGCTGCGCAGTCTGCTCCGATTCGCTGGCAATAACCGTGCCCGACGGAATGCCACGCACCACCTCTTCGGCGTGGTTCGGACCAGACAGCACCGCCAAGCGAGCGGCGTTACCCATTTCCGATTCGAACACTTCAACAGGTAGCATGCCGCTGCCGTCCTCAACACCTTTCGAGCAGATGACAACCGGAAACTCGTCATCAATCACGTCGGAAAGTGCCCGGGCGACGCCGCGCATCAAGTTCGACGGCGTAACTACCACTACTGCCCGCGCACGCAGCAGTGCGTCGCGATACGACAGCGTGGCAACAATGTTGTCACTCAAGCACGCGTCGGTTAAATAGCGCGGGTTGCGATGCTCGGTGTTGATCGTATGCACAACTTCGGGCTTGCGCGCCCACAGTCCCACGTTGTTCCCATTCTGCGCCAGAAGCTGCGAGAGTGCCGTCCCCCACGATCCGGCTCCGATGACTGCGACTTTCATCTCTCACCTTCCCAACGGCCCGCCGCCTACGGCTTGCCTATCTGCCAACGTTGCTGTTGAACCCAGTTTACGCGGCGCTCCCGTTCGAGCTGCCTGTCGAAGTTCCCCCGTTCGGGCCTTGCGGCTTTTTCGCCCCCACCTTACGCTCGGTGCCGGCTCGCAGGCGGGCAATGTTTCCGCGATGCGCCCACACCACGGTAACAGCCGCAAGTGTTACCAACGCGATGGCAACCCACTGCCCCGACAAAAACCAGCACGCCAAAAACGGACAAATAACGGCGGCTGCCAGCGATCCCGCCGACACGTAGCGTGTGGCTAACACCAATACCGCGAACACCAAAAGCTCAATGATCGCACCCACAGGACCGAACACGAAGAACAAGCAGCCGATGGCCACCGCGATACCCTTGCCACCCTTAAACTTGAGCCACGGACTGAAGATGTGTCCCCACACGCAACCAAGCACGGCCGTGCCCAAGCACAGCGCACAGGCAACGTCGGCACCGGCGGCGCTGGCCGCCTGCACATGCGGTGCTGTAAACGTCGCAAGCGCACCCGAAAGCAGACCCTTACCGAAGTCGAGCACGAACACCGCACTGCCGCCAACTTTGCCCATCGAGCGCATGGCGTTAGTGGTTCCGATGTTTCCCGAACCTTCGTTGCGAAGGTCTTTATGGAAGAACAACCTCGACACCACAACGCCCCAGGGAATCGATCCCAACAAGAACGTCACCGCGAACAGCGCCACCAACAGCACCACAGCATCAAAGGAGAGCATGGACTAATCCTTCTTCTTGAACTTCATGATTATGGGTGTGCCGGTTAAGTCGAAGTGTTCACGCATGCGGTTTTCCAGATAGCGCCGGTAGTTGTCGTCCACGACGTCGGGGCGGTTCACGAAGAACGTGAACTGGGGTGGGCAGGTAGCTGTTTGCGTGATGTATTTCATACGCAGGATCGTCTTGCCTTTGCTGACAGTATGCCCCGTCTCGCGGATTTCTTGCAGCCATGCGTTGAGCTTGCTCGTGGGAATGGTCTGGCTGTAGCTTGCGTAGGCCACATCAATTGCCTCCCAAACGCGATCGACGCGCTTGCCGGTAAGCGCCACCGTAGAAACTACCGGCGCGTAACCCACGAACATGAGACGATCGTCAATGCGTTCGCGAACCTTCTCCTTCGCCTCGGGTCCCTTAACAAGATCCCACTTGTTCAACGCGATAACCATGGCGCAACCGCGCTCGGCGGCATAACCTGCAACGCGCTGGTCTTCGTTGGTAAGGCCCAGTGTGCCGTCGATGACCAGGATAGTCACGTCAGCGCGATCGATGGCACGCATGGCGCGCACGAAGCCGTAGTACTCCACGTCTTCGTCGATCTGACTCTTGCGGCGTAGTCCCGCCGTGTCAACAATGGTGTAGCGATGCCCGTCATGTTCAACAAGCGTGTCTATGGCGTCGCGCGTGGTGCCCGCAACGTCGCTTACGATGGAGCGATTGCCGCACGTCATACAGTTCGTCAGCGACGACTTCCCTGCATTCGGGCGTCCGATGATGGCCACATTTATGCCGGAGTCCTCTTCCTCGTGGGCGTCGTCAAGATCGAGCTTGCGCAGCTCGTCAACCACGGCGTCGAGCAAGTCACCGGTACCGTGCCCGTGGGTGGCAGAAACCGGCCACAGATCACCAAGCCCTAACTGGCAAAACTCCCACATGTCATCTTCGCGACCAGGCGTGTCCAGCTTGTTCACCACCACGAACACCGGCTTGTCGCTGCGGCGCAGAATGCGCGCGACCTCTTCGTCGTCGGCGTTGATGCCGGTGCGGCCGTCAACGACAAACAAAATGACGTCGGATTCATGCGTCGCATTGAACGCTTGGTTGCGAATGGACCCCTGAAATGCGTCGTCATCTCCCATTTCGATGCCACCGGTGTCCACCAGCTTGAAATGCACACCGTTCCAGTCGGCTTCGTGGTACGACCTATCACGCGTGACGCCGCGCATCTCGTGAACGATGGCCTCGTCGGCCTGGGCTATGCGGTTCACGAGCGTCGACTTACCAACATTCGGGCGGCCAACCACTGCTACAAGGGGCAATGCCATGGTTCGATCCTTTTCGATATCGGATGACAGCGCCTTGCATGCATACAGCCAGCGACGCCGGGAAACGACACGGTAACAAGGCGGCGATCAGCTGCGACGCTACATACGTCCTGCAAGGTCTGCGATCTCTCTCATAAAATCAGACGCGTTACAGGATACCACGGCCATCGGTTTGCCCGCAGCGTTTTCCATATCCTGCAAAGTCATATCATCTAAGGTCATGCTATCGTCGTTGAACATGACTTGCGGCAGCGCGAACAGGTTTCCTGTCGCGTGCGCAACTGCGCGCGACACGTCGCATCCACACAGAAGCCCCGTGACATCCACGTTGCCGCCGAAATACTCGTTTCGCACTGTCAGCGGCTCGAATACGCCGGCAACGGGGCTTTTAGCAACCAGCTGGTTTAAAAACGGCTGCATTGCCTCGCCCACCACGTAGCGAGCCACAATACCCTGACTGTGCAGTACCTCGGCGCATCGCAGCATTGCGCCCGATGCTTCGGCGCGTTGCCAGTCGTCTACATATGACCGAATGATACCAATGCCGTCTTCAAACATGCTGAAATCACCGTAATGGCTGGTGGGAGGTAAATTGTCCAGTAGCTCATCGCCAAAGGCGTTGCTGTAGAACTCATCAGCCGCAAACACCCACGGAGTCTGCCGCTCGGCAAGAGCGCGCTCTTGAAACGGATGAATAACCTCCACCACCCCGCGCGCAGACGCTTCATCGTTGAAGCTTTCTGCGAAACACGTTTGGTGCTTGGTGAACCCCAACGGCACAATACCTACACCCACAATACCCGGCCGCTTATAGGCCCACGAAAGCGTTTCGCGCAGCACGTCGCCGTCGTTGTCGCCAGGAACCAGCACAATCTGCGCGTGTACCTCAATACCCGCCGCCAGCAGCCGGTCGAGCGCGGCGATACCATGAGCTGCATGCTTTCCGATCATGCGGCGGCGCACCTGTGCATTCGACGCATGCAGCGACACGCGCAACGGCGATATGCGCTGTTCGATGATGCGCGCCTCGTCAGCGGGCGAAAGGTTCGTTAGCGTAACGAAGGTGCCCGACAGAAAGCTGAGGCGGAAGTCGTCATCGCGCAGCGAAAGCGAGCTGCGCATGTCATCGGGTAGCTGTCGCATGAAACAGAACGTGCAGGCGTTGCGGCACAGCTTAATGCGGTCGAAGATAACGCCATCAAATTCAAAGCCCCAGTCTTCGCCCTCATCACGCTCAAGTTCGACGGTGCCCACGTCGCCATCGAGATCGACATACCCCAGCTCAACAACGTAACCCGACGAATGCCAGCGCCAGTCGATGATGTCGCGCAGCGGGTGTCCGTCAACATGAGTGAGATAGCAGCCAGCCTCAAATCCTGCATCGTCAGCTGGGCTTTCCGGCACCACGTATTCGATACGCGCCGCACAGGGAAGCTGCGCAGCAACGTCGCCTGCGCATGCTGTTTGGGTGTCGTCTGTTGTTTGAGTTGTGACCTCAGCTCGGGCGTTGCCCGCCGTTTGGGCATTGCCTGCCACGCAAGCGTCGCCCGATACGCGAGCGTCATCCGCCACGCAAGCGTCGCCCGCCTGCCGCACTATATCCTTGGAAGGGTAAACGCCCACACGCGCCCACTTTCCTTACCTCGTCAACCAGCATCGCACTCCTGAAGCGCGCAACAGATAAGCGCCTTTGCCAGAGAGCGCTCTCATGATACATGATGACGCAACACATGATGAATACCGGCACATGTGCTACAATTGCCCCGTTTTTCTCCGTAGATATTTGGCCGATAAGGCTTGATTCTCCGGCTCGCAGGTTCATCCGCCCAAGCCGGAATTGTACTGCTTGCTTTTGGAGGGGAAATGAACGCAACGTGGGGGAAACACCGACTACTTAAAGAGAAATGGCGCTATCTTGGGTTCGGGTTCAGTAGGTTCTTCGTTATTGGCTCGCTGTTCTTTCTTCGTCACATCCAAGGAGCCGGTCATGGTACGCCGACGGTCTTCCTTGTGGGTGTTTTGCTTGCCACCGTTGTACTCACGTTGGCTATGCCAGCCATAGAGCAAAGGAGATACCGAGCACCACTGGCTATCTCGTCGGCAATTCTGTTTTGTATCGGAACATGTGTAATTGCTCTGACCGACAATAGATTTCTCGGAGCTGCCTTGTTGGGCTTATCCGGTGGAATCCTCATAATCGCCTGGTACGACGAGCTTTCACATTTAAATGAGCGAGATATGGTATTCATGGCGCTGGTGGGATGGGGAGCCGCTTCGGCCCTTGCCGCCATGACTATTGCAATCGGAACCAACCCTCTACTGGTTGCAATCATCGCTGGGGTCTTTTCAGCCTTCACGCTGTTTGCAGGCGATTTTGAAGAGGAAACACCTCAAAACGACGAAGGTCTCGAGGTGCTAGGAGCAAACACCTTGCAGTATTCAAAACGGCTTGTCGTAGGAATATTCGCGCTCCTTTTCACTGTTTCGTTTATCCATTTCTTCTCTCGCAACATGTTCTTCGCTGCCTATTACATCACCCCATGGATGGAGATTGCTGAAGAAGCGGTCGGAGCTGTATGCCTTATCGTGCTGTTTGTGTTCTGTCAACGTGTAGGCATATTGTCAGTGTGCCGAATCACGCTCCCCGTTTCGGCGGGAGCCCTGCTCCTTACCGAAATCGTACCCTTGGATATGGGAGAGATCTTCGTCCTTTTGATGGGGTCATCACTCATCCTAACGCGAATGTTTCTTCTGCTTGCCACGATAAAACTCGCTCACGACAAACCAACTGTACGCTGGTTACTCTTTGGCACGGGAACCGTGATCGTGTACGGCGCCCATCTGGTTTCCATGATAGCCGCCCCTATAGCACTCTCTGTTGTGCCAGTGACGTCGTTTCCTCTTGTTCAGAACGCGTGCCTATTGGCACTTGTGCTGGTTGTTTCTCTGTTCGTTATGTCAAACGAATGGTTCTCCAACAGCGAAGCAGCTCCCAGCCTTGAGAAGAACCTTTCCACGGTACGATCCGCTGCCGAAGCCCATAGACTAACAAACCGTGAACAAGAGGTGCTCGGACTTATGATTAAGGGATTAACCGAACAGGAAATCGCAGATCGGCTGGTTGTTGAAAAAGGCACAGCACACACCCATATCGCCCATATTTACAAGAAGTTCAACGTACATGGCAAAGACGATCTCATGCGTCTGCTCCAGGAACAAGTTAGGTAAAACACCTGGTAAACAAGCCTTATCGAAAAAATATACCGGGGGGTAGAGAAGGAATATACCACCCTAACGAATAGATAAGAGAAGCCTTGCCCCGTACAGTGTCTAAGGATTTCTGGGAAAGCCAGAAAAGAAGCACAGTACGGAAGGAGAGGAAGATGACGAAGGAAAAGCTGTCGTCTTTCGATCAGCGCGACAAGGGGGGCGTAAGTCGACGCGAGTTCCTAAGCGGTCTTGCTTTGGCAGGCGCCGGGGCCGCAACATTGGGCCTTGCCGGGTGTACCCCAGGCGCGCAGTCGATTGACAAGCAGGCGAACGTGTCGGTTATGGAAAAGGCCGCCGGAACAACCGAAGCCTCGGGCCAGACCTATTCCACCATTCCCATCGTGAACACGAAAAACCCCACTATCGGGCCTATCGTGGAAGCGGTACCTGCGAACAGCCCGTGGGCGATGCCTGAATTCATAGACGAACCCGACGAAGAAATGACCTGCGATCTGCTCTGCGTTGGCGCGGGTCTTGGTGGCATGACCGCTGCATTGACAGCCATGCAAAACGGCGTGAAAAACGTGATTATCGTTGAGCGCGCCGACGATGTGGGAGGCCAGTCGGCACAAGCTGAAGGCATCACCGGTATTGATACCAAGTGGCAACACGAACTGGGTTATTCCAGCGAAGACATCAATGTCGACTTCATCTTACAGCAGGAATACGACCATCATCACTACATCTGCAATTCAACGCTGTGGCGCGCAGTCTTCAAGCGCAATTCCACCGATTTGCAGTGGCTTATTGACACATGCGGACCAGACACAATTGTTGGCTGTGGCGGTGGGCGCTACGGATTACCCACGCACCACTTCTACAAGCATAACCGCGGGCACGAGATGTGCAACGCTCTGGCTGACGCCTGTCGTGAGGCTGGCGCTCAAATTCTGCTGAACACACGTGCCATCCACGTGCTTATGGACAACGGCACCTTGGTCGGCATGCAATGCCTCACATCCGATGGTAAGTGTATCAACATACACATCAAAGCTGCCGTGCTCGCCACAGCTGGTGCCGGCGCCAACAAAGACCTAATCGAGCGATGGAGCGAACGTAACACCGACAACCAGTTCTGGCATGGCATTCCCACCGTTACCGGCGACGGCATCATGCTGGCAGTCGAGGCAGGCATGGGCAAGCCATTCCGCTTCGGTGGCCCTGGTTTTGCTGCTGGCATCGAGCCACTCATGTTGGAATCGCATCTCAACATCGCCGCAGCCATGGAGTCGCGTGGCGTTTGGCTGAACCAAGACGGCCTGCGCTTCTACAACGAGGCCGCGAACAAGCAAGTGTACCCGCCGGTCAACGCGGTAGAGTCGCAAGACCGCACCTTCGTGGTGTTCGACCAGAACGCTATGGACTACTACAAGACCAAAGGCGTGGTAAACGGATGGGCACAATATGCATACCCCGGTGAGCAGCTGCTAAACGCCGAAGCGGAATGCGATGAGGAAATTGCCAAGGGCAACCCCTATGTCTTCAAGACAGATTCCCTCGAAGAGATGTTCGAGCAGATGCAACTTCCTGTTGAAACAGCCATGGAAACAATTGAGCACTACAACGCCATGGTGGATACAGGAGAAGACACCGAATTCTTCAAGCCCAAAGACTATCTGGAAGCGGTGCGTAGACCCCCCTTCTACGGCGCTCGCCTGAAGGCCATGATCATCTCCCAGAAAGGCGGCATCCACTGCAACAACAAGGGCGAGGTAACAACCCGACAGGGAAAGTCGATTCCAGGTCTCTACGTTGCTGGCATGGATTGCGGCGGATTCCAGAGTCAGACTACGGGCATCAAGATTCCCGGCTCAGTTCAGGGCTACGCGCTTGGCATGGGCCGCATCAGCGGCGAGAACTCGGCCGCCTACATCTTAGGTCTCGAAGCCTAACCCTGCATTGTCTCCATCGAGTTCTAAAGGAGTAACCCATCATGTTAGAATCCCAAAACATTTCCCGGCGATCCCTGGTCGCTGGGGGCGCCGCCCTTGGATGCGCGTTTCTTGTGGGAGGCAAGCTGGTGTTCCCCACAGGGCAAGCAGTTGCCGATTCCGGAGAAACACCAGAAACCGTTCAGTACGGTTTCTGGTGCGACGCTTCGTTCAACAACGATTTTAAGGAATGCGTTGAAGCCTGTCGCACCGCCAATAATATTCCCGCCGACGAAGAGGCACTTTGCGAGGTGCGCGACTACCTGAGTAAGTACGGCCGTTATCGCCACGTGTTCACCTCGTGCATGCATTGCGCTGACCCGTCTTGCATGAAAGCCTGCCCAGCAAGCGCCATTTCCAAACGACAGGAAGACGGCATTGTAGTAGTAGACCACGACCGGTGCATAGGGTGCAAATACTGCAACACCGCCTGCCCCTTCGATGTACCCCGTTACAACGCTTCCGGAATGGTCAAATGCGATGCGTGTCTATCTGCCGGCCGCACCGAAGGAAAGGCACCTGCTTGCGTGGAGGCTGTTGCTAACGGAGCGCTGCATTTCGGACCCATTGACGACCTTATCAAAGAGTCCGGCGGAAGGGCCATGCAGATCACCGCTCCAACGGGCCCCTCGTATCTGCTGTCCTAGAAACCCTAAGGAGTAAAGATGATTGAGTTTCAAACGGTATGGGGATGGCAGCCCGCCTTATACCTTTTCCTCGGCGGCGTGGGTGCTGGCGCGTTTATTACAGCCGCTGTGCTCTACTTAATTGATCCAGCAAAGAATAAGAAGCTTGCGTTTATTTCCTCACTTGCATCTATCGCGTGCTTGGCAGTTGGCCTGCTGCTCCTGCTGACCGAGCTCACCAGCCCCTTGCGCGGTTTGATGGTGTGGCAAAGCTTCAGCAACTTTGGTTCCCTTATGGCCATCGGCGCATGGCTGCTCATGGCAACCATGATAGTTATTTTCGCAAACGCTGTTATCTTATCTGGAAAGATCGCGAAGGTTGCCGAAGAGAAGGCTACACTTGTATGTCGAGTTCTTTCGATAGTTGGCATCGTATGTGCTGCTGGCGTTGCAGTTTACACCGGTGTTCTTTTGATGCTGGCCGACGGCATTCCGTTCTGGGGAACCGCACTACTGCCCTGCTTATTCACGGTTTCAGCACTCGACACCGGCCTAGCTTTGACAATGATCCTCTTCCAGTGGCTTCGCAAAGATGAAGAGGCACATCGCACCTCGAGAATTATGGAAATCGCGGTTTTGATCTTAGTTGCTGTTGAGGCAATCATAGTGTTCGCATTTATGTCCACCATGCTTGCCGGCGGCGAAGTTTCCACCGTAGGCAACGACACTGCCACACTTGCTGCGGCAAGTTCGGCACAACTGCTGGTAAGCGGCGATTTGTCTGGCTGGTTCTGGATTCTCTTTGTTGGTATCGGTCTTGCAGTCCCCTTTGCCGCCGCTCTTGCCAGCATCGCCATGGGCGAAAAGGCCAGTGCGAAGTGGGCCAGTATCGGTGGCGCGGTATGCGCACTTGCAGGTGGCTGCGCACTTCGCTTCCTGGTGCTTCTGGCCGGCACTCACGCCGACTACATCACCGACGCAGTAAGTCGGCTTCTGTACTAGAACCACAAAGAAGCACCATCAGCTGGAAACAACGCACCTTAGGAGGTGTCATCAATTGAAAGACCTGACAAAACAACGGCGTGGCCTGCGCGGGAAGGCGATTATTGCCTGTGCGGTTGCCGCCCTCACTGCAGGATTGTGTCTAGTAGCCTGCTCTTCTGGAAGCAAAACCACCGCTGTTATCCCCGACGATCATATCGACCAGGCATCAATGGCGGTGACAGCCGACCATCAGAATTGCCAGAGCTGCCATGCCTCACTGCCTGAACAGTTCAATATGACCGGTGATCTCATGCAAACCCATATGGATATCCTCTCGAAGTACGATGCAGGCGAAACCACCGAAGAAACTGACCGCATTATGGGTGAGCACGCTGACGAAATGAAGCAGTACTTCTCCGAAGACACCATGGGCAATTGCACCAACTGCCACACCCTTGGAGTCAACGAAGCGGGTGATTTCGAGGTGGACATCACGTTTAAAGAGTACTGCGCGAGCTGCCACGATGACTACGACTATGTGATCGAGCAGACCGCCGATTGGGGCAAGGGAACCGAGATGTGGGATTGGCGTCTTTCTGACGAACAAGCAGAAGGCCAGATGACTTGGGAAGAGTACACCTCTTACCCCATCAACCCGCACTTGGCTCACGGTACCAACGTTGCCTGCGGCGACTGCCACAAGATTCACCAGAAAACCGACTCGTTCTACTGCTCTCAGTGCCACATTTGGGCAATGCCTGGCGATAACGGCGAAGAAACATACACCGATTGGGCATACGATCAGGAGATGTATCGCAACTGGCGCTCCGACAACCAATTTAGCCCTAACGAGGGCAAGCAAGGCTAATTCGTAATGCCACTTCTTTCCTAAAGATTGTCTTCCGCCTTCCTTCCCCTCTCTCTTCGGCGGAAGACAATCACAACAATAGACCGAGTCCAGCTTGCTGCAAGCTCATTGGATTCGGTCTATTGTTTTATGTGCTGCTTCAGCCTATTCAGATTGTCGGAGCTCCATCGCGTAAATAATATCCGTCTACCCTTTCTATGACCTGTATCGTATTCTCGGATGCGGGTTGCGAGACCTCAGCTACAACGTCTATCCTATCAACTTCAGGTTGCGCAGCTTCCACAGGACCTCCGGACTTATAAGGGCCACCTTTTCTGAATCTTCCCCCTTTTGACGAACAATGCTAAACTTGCTCTTAACATATGTTAAGAGCAAGTTTGAGGTGACAATAGGGTCAGGGTGTGACAATAGGGTCACCCGCATGCGCCTTTCGACGCTATTCACACACGCGCTCTTCGCAAAACGCACGCAACGGGGGGATGTGGTTCTGAATGGCATCCCAGGCGATTTCCGCATCGAACATCTCGTAGCCATGAACTAAATGGCAGCGCATTCCGTAAATCTTTGACCAGGGTATTTCGGGATGAGATTCACAGAAGGCCTCAGAAAGACGATTGACCGCCTCCCCGATTTGGATAAGGCACAAGCTGCAGCTGTCTTGGAAGGGCTCCGTATCTTGAAAACGATCGAACGAATCTTCGAAGTGTGCCTTGGCCACCTCTAGCCTTTCGCAGTAGCGCAGGATTGTGTGCAACTGCTCAATGTCTCTTTCGTGCTGATCCATGTTACACCTCACGCGGCTTCGTAGAGGACTATGGCATCTGGCTTAATTCTCTCGAGGAAGCGCTTACTTGCGCCAGCCGTGGTAACCACGTCCACGGGACGGCCCAAAACGCGCGACAGATCCTCCTGGAAGTCAAGAACCTGCATGCCTTTGATTGCGCCTTTTTCCAGCAAAATGTCTACGTCCGAGTCCGGCCGCGCCTCTCCGCGCGCATATGAACCGAACAGGCTCACCTTAGCCGCCCCATATTGCCGGGCAAGATCAACCACGGCATACCGAATAGTCTCCGTTGCAAGCCGAGGTCTCTCACCAAACCGCTCGTCAATGAGCCGCCCTATCAGCTTTGACCGATTGGTCACCTGGCGACCCTCAAGACCCTGGCAGCGGTCCTGCTCGGCCCGCTCGCGCACCAGCTCATCAAGCTTTACCAGAGTATCATCGGAAAGATAGATTGAAATGGGTTGCGCCATGTCTTCGCCTCCGTGCTTTGAGACTATATATTAGTAATATATTAGAGCGCTACCAACATGTCTACCCTGTTATCTTGAAACCTGCATCAAATGAATGTCAGGGTATCTGAATGCCCTGCCCCTATTGTCACCCACTACCTTGCGGCGATTGCGTAGTAGCCTCGCAGGAGGTTGCGCAGCGCGGCTTCCGTATGCGCTGGCGCTTCCCGAACATTCGCGTCTTCCGTGCTAATCACGTTCACCGACTCGGTGAAGAGGCAGTCGATCGGCACGGTTTCACCCACGGCGATTTCGTCTGCATCGTCTTTCTCCTCGTCACCTTCGCCTGCGCCGCCTTCGCTACCTTCTGCATCGGCAAATAGCGACGTGCCTAAGAAGAAGTTCTCACCTGAAACGTCCAGATAGTCGCACACCGTAGGGGTTAAATCGAGCGAGTTTCGCCCGTACGCATCAACGGTTTCCGGCTCCATACCGCGCGCGTAGATGATCAGCGGAATGCGATCACACATAGCACTTTCGCGGTGCGCATCGGGAAATGCCTCACGATACGCAGCATCGGCATACGTACAGTGATCCGAGGTGAGCACGATAATAGTGTCGCGTGCCATGTCGCTTTGCTGGAAACGATTCATGAACTCACCAAGCCACCAATCGGCGTTGTAGAACTTGTTCAATTCGGCCGACGATCCGTCACCAAAGCGCTTGTCGGGCGAATCGAGCGAGGCATGCGTCCCAAACGTGTACAGCGAAATGAAAAACGGGTCGCTATCGGCGTGCGCACGCTCCATGGTATCGTAGAGACGCTCAAACGCCTCCCGATCGGATAAGGTTCCTGTTGGCCCAAAGCCACCCTGCGACGCATCGCTTGCAAACTCGGCGAAGCCTAAGCGACTGAGATAATCACTGAACTCGGTGTTGCGGGGCTCGGTGTTGATGAACGTCGTGGAATAACCTTCGGCAGCAAGCAAATCCTGCAGCGATACGAGCCCGTTTTCGCCAAGGTTATCGAGCTGGTAGCCACTGTACAACTGCCCGGCAAGACCGCGCCCTGTAGCGAACGTGTGGTTGTAGTAGTTCATAAAGCTGAGCGAAGAGGCTTGCAATCGATCGACATTCGGCATGATCTCGCGCTCGTCTTCTATCACGTGCTGCGAGAGCCCTTCCATGAATATGAGTACGACGTTTGGCCGATCGGCAAGACGGGCGTCTTTTTCCCGGAAATCGACAACCGAATCGTTCTTAAACCGCTGCGACATCTGAAACCTACGTTCGTCATCAGCGGCAATGTCACTTACAGCTCTCTCGTCTTCCGCAAGCGCAATCGCATCGGCACCCAGGTTCACCCACGCAAGCATGGGAGAAACCGGAGAGAACGCAACCACCAGCACAACAGAACAAGCAAGCGTTATGCCTGTTATTACGCGACGGGTTGAACGCGAAAGCGATTCGGGAAAGTGTACTGGCAAGAAGCTTGCGCCCACCGCAACCACTGCGGCTATCAGATACGGCACGGCATTTCCCGACAGAGAGCTTGCGAAACACACGTTCGACAGCATCACAACAGAAATATAGCTTCCACCAAAGTGCAGCACCGCCATCTGGGCGCTATACAGCAGCGCAAGTAGCGAGTTAACCAGCCACCCAGCCTTTTGGCTGTGCTGCCACACGAGCGCCGACAGCAGAAAGATCGCAACAGCCTCGACCACAGAGGCAGCACAAACGTAGGTATCTGTGCGATGTGTTGCCGCCACAGCGATCGCGCACATAAACAGAAGCTTCACCACCGTGCACGCCCGAGCGATCGCCAGGTTTCCGCCGCTTTGATTCCGCATGTCTTCTTCGCTCCTTGCCGTCGTAGGGAAATCCCTTCGTTATGACAAGGATCATAGTTCGCCCCAAACACTACCCGCCAAGCGTTTGGAACCTGTTTTGGGTGTGAAAGGGTTTCGTTACCCACATGCAAGGAGACGATAAGAAATTCGACAGAAAGTGACACCCCTCCACGCCAAAGGCGGACTCCCTACAGCGACTCGAGCCGTGCGATTACCGATGCGATCTGGTCTTCGGGGGTAGACGCGCCCGCCGTGACGCCCACCGTCACGCAACCATCGAACCATGCGGACTCAATCTCGTCAGCGCGCTCGATGTGAAATGCACGAACACATGCAGCAGCACACAGCTCAGCTAAGCGCGTCGTGTTTGACGAATTACGCCCACCAATAACCACCATTGCATCAACCTGGCGAGCTAGCTGTTCGGCAGCATCTTGCCGCTTGGTGGTTGCCGAGCAGATAGTGTTCTTCACCACCGGCTCGATGCCCCGCTCTCGCAGCGCATCCACCACACGATCGAGCACGACGCGCTTCTGCGTGGTCTGCACTACAATGCCAACTGGCTGCGTAATGCGCGCTGGGATACTGCTAGCGTCACCCACGACCGACACTTCCGCACCAGTTTCGCGCGCGCACGCCACGAGCGCAGCAACCTCGGGATGACCGTCCTCGCCCACCACTATCACGTGCATGCCACATGATCCAAGCTCTTCGGCCGCCTTCTGGGCGCGCGATACATGCGGACACGTCGCATCGACCACGGGCAATCCGAGCGCCAGCGCATCGCGTTTCACCTGGGGTGTGACGCCATGGCTGCGAATGATCACCGTAGGCACATAGCGAGCTACAGGCGCAGCTTGCTCTCCCGGCAAGCCCGGCGCTGCTACCGTTGCCGCCACGTCCGCCACTGCCGCCACTGCTTCCGCCGCCTGCGGAAGCGGAATGTCGCCCAGATCGTCAACCGCATGAACGCCGCGCTCACTGAGCTGAGCAACCACCTGCGGGTTGTGAATGAGCGGCCCAAGCGTGTACGCAACCGCATCGCCTTCGCCTGCCTGAATCGCCAGATCAAGCGCGCGTTGCACGCCATAACAAGCGCCCGCGCAATCGGCTCGAAGTACCTTCATGGTCGTTTACGCCTCCGCCCATACGTCGTGCCCACTCGCAAGCTCACAAGCGGTGTGTCGTGGCACACTATGCTGTAGGAACACCTCAGAGAAATCGCGAGCATCGGGAAACAGCTCGCGCATATCAACTTCTTCGGGTGCCACGCGCCGATTCAGGGCAAACACCTCGCGCATGGCGTACCACGTACACGCATCCAGGCGGTCTTCCTTCGGTAGGAAGTCGAAATCGGACACCAGAATGGGGTTACCAAACTCGATGGTCACCTTCGGAAAGCGCAGGTGCTGCCCGTGGCGCTTGATATTCTCCACGTCACGAACCGTCATGGGCACAATTGGCGCACGACCCATCTTGGCAATCAGTGCTACGCCAGCGTGTAGTTCGGGGGTCTTACCACTCTTTCCGCGGCGGGTTCCTTCAGGCATGATACCTACCAACTCGCCGGATTTCACCATGCGCGCGGCACGCTTCACCGCACTGCGGTCGGCCGTATCACGCTTAACGGGAAATGCCCCCACGTGCGACATGGCCCACCCGAGCGCTCCGCCGCCTTTGACGAACAGGTCATCGCGGGCAACCATGCGCAACCACTGCTTGGGACGTACCGCTAGGAACATAAACACCACGTCGAGATAACTCACATGGTTACCAATGACCACAGCTCCGCGCTTACCCTCGAACCCGCGAATGTGCTCTAGTCCGGTCACCTGCATGCGGAAAGCAATGCGGAACACGGTTCCTACCACCGCGCACACCAGATAGGCAAACCACAACGGAATACCCCGCTCACCCGCAATGCGGGCGGCGCGCTTGTCCAGAGGCATATCCCAAAGCTTCTCGTAAGCTGCCGCCATTACAAATCCCCTTCTATCGAATTCATCTCTGAAAACTCTCGCGAACGCGCGCCCCACCCAACGCAAACAGAAGCGGTGAAGCCGAGAGTAAACACGCTACGAGTGCTACCTTGTCGCACGTTTCGTCTCAACACGGCGCACGATGTCATTGATAACGTCGTCAATACCGCGTCCCGTTGAGTCGATAAGCACCGCATCGGCCGCTTGGGCAAGCGGACTTGTTGCACGCGAAGAATCCGCTTTGTCGCGACGGCGCAAATCGGCTAACACCTCATCGTAGTCGACGCTGCCCACGCCGCGTTCCCTATTTTGCCGCACGCGACGATGCGCACGTTCTTCATCGGAGGCAGTAAGAAATACTTTCACTTCAGCATCGGGAAACACCACCGTTCCAATGTCGCGCCCTTCGATTACGTAGTCGCCCGCGCTCCCAATACGGCGCTGCTGATCAACCAGCGCCTCACGCACAGCAGGCACCGCCGACACAGGGCTCACCGCACGATCAATATTGGCCGTACGGATGGCCTGCGTCACCTCCACGCCACCGATAAACACGCGTTTAGGAACCGGATCGCCTGCCTCGTGACCGAATTCGATGTCGTAGTCGCGCGCAATGCGTCCAAGCGCACACTCGTCATCAAGCGGCACATCATCGTGCACTGCCTGCCAAGCGACGGCGCGATACATTGCGCCAGTGTCTAAACACGAGAAGCCAAGCCGCTTCGCCACTGCCTTAGCAACAGTGGATTTCCCCGCTCCGCTGGGGCCATCGATAGCAACGATCATCGCGCCAACCTTTCCATATCGCTCAAGAATTGCGGATAGCTTACGCAAACCGCCTCGAAATCGCGGATGCGCACCGACTCATTTCCGGTCAAGCCAACAAGTGCCCACGTCATAGCTAGGCGATGATCTCCCAGCGAATCAAACTCAAGACCCGTCGGCACCTTCATGCCAGAGCGGCCTTCGATGCATAGGTCGCACGACCCTTCGCACCACGCGCGCACGCCGAGCTTCGCCAGTCCCTCGACAATGGCGGCGAAACGATCAGTTTCCTTCACGCGCAGCTCGCTGGCACCTTTGAATCTGGTTACGCCGTTTGCATGCGCTGCAACCAAGGCGAGCACGGGAATCTCATCGACCATCGAGGCAATCTCGTCTGGCTGCACGTCGCAACCATGAAGACCGCGCGTGTAGCGAATAGTAATGGAACCGATAGGCTCGCGGCCAGCAGGAGCCAGGTTTTCTGCGGTTATAATCGCACCCATGCGCTCAAGCACGCGAACAAACCCGATGCGCGCGGGAGCAACGCTCACCTGCTCGATCGTCAGATCGCTTCCCGGCACAAGCGCCGCCGCGCACACCGGAAACGCCGCCGAAGACGGATCACCCGGCACGACCACGTTGGCCGCATGCATGCGCTGGCCACCACGTACCGCCGCATAGCAGTCGTGCGCGCGCACTTTCACGCCGAATTCGGGAAGCATGAGCTCGGTATGGTTGCGCGACGGTGCCGGCTCGCGCACTTCGGTTTCACCCTCAGCGAACACGCCCGCCAACAGCAATGCCGTTTTGAGCTGGGCAGATGCCACCGGCGAATCGTACGATATGCCAACAAGCGGCCTTTGCCGCCCACTGCCCGCAACCACCAGCGGCAGCGTTTCGCGGTCTTCGGGCTGAAAGCGCGCACCCATAACCGAAAGCGGCCCGGTAATGCGCTTCATCGGACGGCGCGAAAGCGACGCGTCACCTGTCAGCTCGACGTCGACGTTCCACGGAGCAAGCAGGCCCATGAGTAGGCGCACTGTCGTGCCCGAATTGCCGCAATCGATAGCACCAGCAGGCTGCGAGGGACCGCATCTCCCCCACCCTTCGATAGTTCCAGCCAAACTGCCGTCGGGCTGTTCACACACATGAACTCGCGCACCGAGCGCGGCAACAGCCGACAACGACGAGCGCACGTCAGCCGAATCGAGCACTCCCGACACGTTCGAGGTGCCTTCAGCCATAGCGGAAAACAGCACAGCACGGTGCGAGATCGACTTGTCGCCCGACACGCGCGCAACACCGCACACGGGTGCAGGCAACGGGCTAACGGTGGTTACGGAATACTCAGACACCGGAGTCGCGCAGGATGCGGCCGACGGTACAGCGGCGCGCGCAATTCGTTCGCGATCAGTCGACATGCACATGCTCCTTCGGAGACAACGGCGAAAACGACGCCGCAAAGCCCGCCATAATGAGCTGCCCCATGAGCTGACCCATGTCGCCCTCGTCGGTGAGCACGAGTGACAACACGGCGCTGTCCTCGGTCACGTGGTCGATCTCGATCGACTGGATGTTGCAGCCCACCGAGCTGGCGATGGTGGTCACCTCGGCCACCACACCAGTGCGGTCGGTCATAGGAATGCGCACTTCAAGCAGCTTTTCGGTGGAGGGCACCCAGGCAGCCGGAAGCGCGCGACGCGCGTCCGCAGAATCGGTAAGCAAGCCGGTGAGGGCAGCTTTGTCGCCGGCATCGATTGCGTCGGCGAATGACCCAATGATGTCCTGCATCTCGCGCAGGCCAGCCGTAAGCGCACCTGCATTGTCGAGCGCGATGCCGCACCACAGCTTCGGCGAGCCGGCAGCAATACGCGTGGAGTCTTTAAACCCGCCAGCGGCCAGTCGCATGAGTGCTTGCGAATCGCCGGCATGGCGGCACGCCAGCCGCATGAGTGCCGAAGCCACCATGTGCGGCACGTGACTGACTATAGCAACAGCCCGGTCGTGGTCTTCACGCGGCAACGAAATCACGCGGGCACCAATGCCGGTGATAAGCTCGTGCATGGCCTGAAAATGCTCCGGCACCGTGTTTGCGTCGGGACAAAGAATCCAGTTCATACCTTCGAACAGGTCGGCCCGAGCGGCGTCGATGCCGCACTTTTCCGAACCTGCCATGGGATGTCCGGGAATGTAGTTGTTGGGTTCGGGCAGCAGACGTGCCGCAGCGTCGAGAATGTGAGCCTTCGTGGACACCACATCGGTCAACACGCCGCCGTAACCCCATTCACCTAAGCGGGAGAAATAATCGTCGACAGCGGCAACTGGCGTTGCCACCACCATAAGCTCGCAGTCGCCGCACACAAACTCACGCAACGCATCGTCATCGGGAGCATAGGCCGCGTCAGCCCAGCGTTTGTCAATAGCGGCAATGCGTGTGGCTGCGTCGGTGTCAACACCCACGATGCGCACATGAGGCATGGCGAGCTTAATCGCAGCCGCAAAGCTCGCGCCGATAAGCCCCAACCCCGCCACCGCAATGGCGGAGAAAGGTGCGGATGTTGGCGCGGGCACAGGCGCAGGCGCAGACGCAGGCACAGGTGCGGACGTGGGTACAGGCGCAGGTGCGGATATAGGCACAGGTGCGGGTGCGCTTTTCTCAGATACAGGCACGACGGAATCCGCTGCTGCACAGGCAACCGCATCCACAACAGGTTCCGAGCCACCCGTCGCATGCGCTGTGGGTGCGCCCGCGCATTCTTGCATGTTCTCTTGCATAAGGGTAGTGCTTTCTTGCTTGTAATTTGAACTCGCTTCGAGCGTTCCTGTATTGTAAACGCACCCCGCAAGCAAGCGAACATCATTCAACAAGCCAGCAGATTTTCCCTTCGGCAGAACAACGAAGATCGAATGTGTTATCGCTTTCATCACTACTATGGTTGCTATTGCTGCAAGTGATTCCGTTTCCTCTGTAATGTGGCAGAAAAGCCACGAAATGCGCGATTGTGCAAAGTTAGCCGTAGCTTCTGCCACTTTTTTCACGAAATGTACGATTTGAAGCGGTAAAAATGAGTAGAAATAGGCAGGGAACGAAAACTGCCCTTTATTTCTCAAGAGCACCTTTACATTTTCCCTGGTCAGAGACGACCGCTTATTTCCTGAAAAATTGGTGAGCTTTGCCGACTCCATCAAATCGTACATTTCGTGAAAAAAGTGGCAGAAGCTACGGCTAACTTTGCACAATCGCGCATTTCGTGGATTTTCTGACACGTTTGTCCGAACAGGCGTGTCAAAGGGCGACACACTCAGACGCCCCAAGCCTCCAACTGCTCGAGATTCGCCTCTGCCTCGGTAGGTTTTAGCACGTAATCGCGCAAATAGGGGACATTGAATCGCATAGAAGTATTCCCTCGCGAATGAACTATATCAAATATAGTAAATATATCAAATATAGTAAATATAAATCCCAAGGAGATGTATACCAAGTATTTGAACGCACCTTGACCGCACTACACGCCGTCTCGGCACACTGACTCACTAGCACGCCCGACCAGGAGCTAATCCTGTTCGGCTGCCTTGACAATCGAACCAGAAAATTAGGGTCGCGATTGGAGCTAGAAGATCAGATGCGCAAGTGGGGCCACAATGAGCAAGCTGATAATGGTGCGCTCGAGGAAGATAATGAACAACTCGAGCAAGTTCACGGGAATCTTCGAACCCAAGATCAGGCCGCCAACCTCGGACAGGTAGATGAGCTGCGTGACCGATATTACCGCCACGATGAACTTCGTCATGGGAGTGGTGATGGATGCCGCAGCAATGACCGAGGGAGTGAACATGTCGGTAAACCCGATGATCATAGTCTTGGACGCCGCCGCTGCCTCGGGAACCTGCAACAGTTCGAGCAGCGGCATGAACGGCAGACCCAGAATCTCGAAGATTTGGGTGTTGTTCGAGAGCAGCAGAGCCAATGTGCCAATACACATAACCACGGGCATGACGCCAAACCACATGCCAGCGGCATTCTTTAGGCCGTTCTCGAGGAATTGGGTAATGCCGCGATGTTCTTCCACACGTTTAATGGCGAGATCAATACCGTACTGAACCGATGACGTGTAGCCTTCGGGCAATGTTTCGGCCATTGCCTTACCTTCAACCAGATACTCATCCTTTTTCCAGCGCAGAGGTGGAATGCGCGGCACGATAAGAGCACACACAACGCCGACCAAGCAAATGAGCAGGTAATACAATCCGAAGTAGTCCATCAGATCAACTTGTGCGAGCACGACAATACTAAAAGTAATAGACACCGCCGAGAACGTGGTAGCCACGATGGATGCCTCTCGTGCCGAGTAGTAGCCGCTCTCGTACTGGTTGTTGGTAAGCATGACGCCTAAGGTGCCGTCGCCGATCCACGAGGTAATACAGTCGACCGCGGCGCGGCCGGGAATCTTGAACAGCGGGCGCATGAACTTCGTTAGCAGCGCGCCAATGAATTCGAGAAGGCCGAAGTCAAGCAACAGCGGCAGCAACAGACCGGCCAGAAGAAAGATGATGACAAGCACGGTGAGCAGGTCGTTCATCACAAAGCCACCCGCATCCGCTTCGGTGATCATGTGAAGAGGACCCGACCCGTCAGCCTGCACGCCCAGATAGGTAAGCCAGGCGAACACAGCGCCTAGGATACGGATGACCGCCCAGATGGGCGTAGTCGAAAACGTTTCGTTCATGATGGGATATGTGGTCAGAAACGACGGCTTTTTTAGTGACGCCACTCCAAGCACTGCTGATACGGTTACGATAAGCACACAAAGCAGCGGTAGGAAATCGGCCAGTACGCCGCCGAGCATGTCGGCGATGATCTTGACGATGATCGTCCAGCTGCCGTCGAATTTGACTGGAATCATAAACAGGATGACGCCAATGACCGAAGGTATGATGAAGCCAAGAAGCTTCTTCGTATCGTAGTTGCGCATAGGGCCCTCTCTCGCTCGTATAGGGCGATCCCAACTGCTGTAAGGAGTGGGGATTCGCGTGCGTTGCGCGGGAGCGCGCTTCATGCACCGCCGCGCATTATACCAACATAAACCTCGCAACATCTTCAGAACCGCAGGATATCGCGTGACAGGGAGTGGCGGGTAGGCTGGCAACACCCTGGTAACACGCTGTAACTTTTCTGACTCAATATCCCAGACGAACGGCAAAAGTATGCCTTACAACATGGCGACAAGCTTCGCTTCGACTCGTGGGTCGGCTTGCAGCGTGGCTTGTGGTGGGTCTTTTGCGTTGGTGTAGTTCGCGAGCTGGCTTGTGGCGTAGCTTGTATCGTGGCTTGTGGTGGATCGACTTATGGTGTGACGCGGTTCGCAGCTGAATCTGTGTAAATCGGGTTGCGGGCACGTGGTGGCGCATCGGGTTGCGCTACACTTCGTCCCATGTCAAACAATTATCTTTACATCGTTGTTCTTCAAGTGCTCTGCTTTATTCCCGCCATCGTATTTCACGAGGTGGCGCACGGTTTTGCAGCGTACAAGCTGGGGGATCCTACCGCTAAGACGGCTGGAAGGTTGTCGCTGAACCCTGCGAAGCACGTCGACCCCTTCGGTACGATCATCATGCCGCTTATGCTTATGGCTATAGGTGGCCCGGTGTTCGGCTATGCGAAACCCGTGCCGTATAACCCGCGCTATTTCAAAGACATTCGCAAGGGTGACATGCTGGTAGGCATGGCAGGTCCTGCGGCGAACCTGTGTATGGCGCTTGTGTCGGCGCTACTGCTATTCATTGTGGCGCAGTTTGCGCCGCTGGGTATTCCGACGGGCTTTTCGGTGATATCAGTTCTGATCGATTTCTTCTATTTGTCAATCATGCTGAACCTCTACCTCATGTTTTTCAACCTTATTCCGTTGCCGCCACTCGATGGTTCGTCACTGCTGCTGTTCTTCCTACCGAGAAAGTACCTGCCCCAGTACTACAAAGTGCAGCAGTACGCCATGCCCATTTTCCTGGTTGTAGTTATACTTGTGCCGTACGTGTTTCATGTGAACCCCATCGGCATCTATCTGGATTGGACGGCGGGGACGCTGGGCAGCCTGCTTTCAGGCCTCGCGTTTCTGTAAGGCGGCACTGGCCGCATGGCGTACCGCGTTCGCATAGACAGCTTTGAGGGACCCTTTGACCTGCTGCTGTATTTGGTGAGTCGGCAGAAGGTAGACATTGGGTCTATTTCCATAACTCAGATAGCTGATCAGTATTTAGCTGAGGTGTCGCGTATGCGCACCCTCGATTTGGATGTTGCGAGCGATTTTTTACTGGTGGCCAGCACGCTGCTTGAAATTAAGGCCGAAAGCTTGCTGCCACACGAGCGCGATGCCGTACAAGATGAGCTGGAAGAGCTTGCTCCCAGCGAAGCACGCGAGGTACTGGTGGAGCGCTTGATCGCATACAAGCAGTACAAAAACGCTGCGCAGGCGCTGGGTGCGCGGCTTGCCGCCGAGGGACGCATGCATGTGCGGCCGTTTGGCCCTGATGCGTGCTTTTTGGGTCTTATGCCCGACTATCTGGAGAACGTCACACTTGACGGACTTGCCCTGCTTGCAGCGGAAGCGTTGGCGCGGCGCGAGGTGTTTTTGCTGGAATCGGAGCATATTGCCGCCAAGCCCATTCCGGTTGAAGCGCACGTGCGAGCCATCCACCAGCGCATTGTGAACAAGCGACGTATGCGGTTCTCGGAGCTAATTGACGGCCGTACTAACACTCCGCTGGTGGTGGTCACGTTTTTGGCAGTGCTCGAGCTGTACAAGCGCGGCATGGTTCATATCGAGCAGTCGTGTGAGTTCGGCGATATTGACATCGATTACATCGAAGGTTCGGGCGAGCTTGTTCTTACCGGCGACGATGCACTGACTTCGTTGGGTAACGGATAGGTGTCCGTGGGTAGCAGGTAAGTGCTCTTGAGTAGATATGCAAAAGCAGCAGGTAAGAGTACAAGGGCGCCAAGGTGTGCGAGGGAGAGTAAAAGCACGCAAGGGCGCCAAGGCGTGCAGAACGCAATGGATGCGAAGGAAGGAAAGCGACGTGGCTCATGAAATCGGGCAAGAGCAGTTGCCCGGCGCTATTGAGGCGCTGCTGTTTGTGACTGACGAACCGGCGAGCGTGCTCACATTGGCCGAGATGCTCGAAACAGATGTGCGCACCGTCGAAAACGCGCTCATCTGTCTGCGCGAGCGGTTCGAGCAGGAAAACCGCGGCATCCAGCTGCGTGAAGTCGCTGGTGGATGGCGGCTGTTTACGCATCCCGCTTACCACGAACTCATTGAGAAGTACGTGCTGTCATGGGATACACGCCGCCTGTCGCAAGCAGCCATGGAAACGCTCGCCATTATCGCGTACACGCAGCCGACCACGCGGGCCGGCGTTGCCAGCGTGCGCGGTGTGAATTCCGACAGCTCCATTAACTCGCTGGTAGAAAAGGGGTTGGTTCGCGAGGCGGGCGTGGCCGACACTCCGGGAAATCCGGTGCTCTATGCCACCACGCGGGCATTTTTGGAAAAGTTCGGGCTGCGAAGCCCGGCCGACTTGCCCGACCTTGCCGAGTTTGCGCCCGATGACACCACACGCGCGCTCATCCGCGAGCGACTTAGCGTTATGCGAGAAGATGCGCCTGCCGTGCGCTCGGTTGCTGCTGATTCGACAAGTATGGGTGTTGATGCGGGCCCGATGGGGGCAAGCGTTGATGCGAGTGTCGACGTGGCGGCTGCGGGTGCCGACGGAGCGGACGATAATACGCTGGGTTCAATCGGCGCAAGTACTGTGAGTGGGAATACTGCGAGTGAAGAAGGTGTCGGGAAGGTAGAAGGAGCCACAAACTCGCTCGATGCACAGGAAGCCGCAAGCGATGCGGCGCAGGGTATGCTCGCCGATGCGATGGCGCAGGCGTTCGGCTTGGTTGACAAGATCGATTTCGATTCGCTCACATTTGAGACAGACGATGAATAAGTTGACAGGTGCAGCGGGTACGGGCGCTGGCAACCCGCAGGAATCCGAACGCCTTGTTCCTATGCGGTTGCAGAAGTTTTTGGCGCGTGCCGGCGTTGCCAGCCGTCGCGGGTCGGAAAACCTGATGACCGCCGGGCGCGTGACGGTAAACGGGCAGGTTGTTACCGAGCTGGGCAGTAAGGTCGACCCACGTGTTGATACGGTTGCGGTCGACGGCAAGCTGGTGCGGCTGACACAAGGGGCCACTACTCTTATGCTGCACAAGCCGCTCGGCGTGCTCACTACCATGTCTGATCCGCAAGGGCGGCCCACGGTGGCCAGCCTCGTTCCCACGAATGACTACCCAGGGCTTTTCCCTGTTGGCAGGCTCGATCAGGACACAACTGGCTTATTGTTGTTCTCAACCGATGGAGAATTGGGACATGGGCTTTTGCGCCCGCGAGGACATGTGGATAAGACCTACCTCGCGCTTGTCGATGGCGTGCCATCGCCCTGCCAGCTACAAGCGCTGCGCGATGGTGTACCGCTCGATGACGGCATGACATTACCAGCGCGCGTCGAGCTGCTACATGGCGAGTGCGAACGATCGGCGCTTACACTGCTCGACGCACCAAGTCCGGTACCTCCCGGGGCATCGAAGCAGTATGCCCGCATCTGTCGGCAGCGCGCAGCACGGCGATCAGTGGTGCGAATAACCATTCATGAGGGAAGAAACCGCCAGGTGAGGCGCATGTTGCAGTTCGTGGGGCATCCGGTGTTGGCGTTGCATCGCGAATCGTTCGGCCCAGTGTCGCTTGATCCCGTGCGTACGCCACGTGGCACCTGGTGCGAGCTTTTCCCTGAAGAAGTAGCCGCCCTGCACGCTGCCATAAAAGCGGGAGAACAAAGATAGCCGAGCTCGACATTCAGACACGCCTGCTCGGACAAACATGGCAAAGGATTTCACTTTGTCATCCTTCTATCAAAGCGGCCCGGCAGAAATGCCGGGCCGTATTCACTCTTGAGCTTTTGCCAACTAAGACGCCTGATGTTTATGCACCCTGATGTTTAGAGCGGCAGCCAGCGAGCCTCATTGTCGGACTAAGGCGTCAGATATTCACACACCCTGTTGCTTACGCGTTTTCGATCTCGAACTTCTTCATGAAGTCAACGAGCGCCTGCACGCCCTCGATGGGCATGGCGTTGTAGATGCTTGCACGCATACCACCTACACTGCGATGTCCCTTGATGTTCTCGATACCGGCTTCTTTCGCCTCAGCCACGAACTTCGCATCAAGATCGGCGTCGCCCGTGACGAAGGGCACGTTCATGATCGAACGATCCTCCTTGGCGGCAGTAGCGGTGTAGAAATCGGTGGAGTCAAGATAATCATACAGCAGCGCAGCTTTCTGCTGGTTACGGCGCTGAATACCCTCGAGACCACCCTGAGCCTTCAGCCACTTGAACACTTTGCCGCAAATATAGATGGTGTAACACGGCGGGGTGTTGTACATGCTGCCATTGTCGGCGGCGGTCTTGAACTTCAACATGGTGGGCGTGTTGGTCAGCCACTCGTCGCGGATGAGGTCTTCACGAATGATAACAATAGCAACACCGGCCGGCCCAACGTTCTTCTGCACGCCGCCATAGATGACGCCATAGCGGGCAACATCAATGGGTTCAGACAAGAAGCACGACGACACGTCGGCCACAAGCGGCACGTCACCGGTTTCGGGCAGCTTGTGGTACTTCGTGCCGTAGATTGTCTCGTTCTCGCAGATGTACACGTAATCGGCCTGCGGGTCGAACTCAAGTTCGTCGACGTTGGGAATGTAGGAGAAGTTGCCGTCCTCGCTCGAAGCGACCAGGCGGGCGTCCCCCAGCATGGCAGCTTCTTTGTAAGCCTTTTTCGACCACGAACCGCTGACAATATAGTCGGCTTTGCCCGAACCCGTCATGAGGTTCATCGGGATAGAAGCGAACTGCGTAGAAGCACCGCCCTGCATGAACAGCACCTTGTAGTTGTCGGGAATGCCCATGAGGTCGCGCAGGTCGGCCTCGGCTTCGTCGATGATAGCCTTAAACGCCTTAGAGCGATGGCTCATCTCCATGACCGACATGCCCGTTCCGCGGTAGTCGAGCATTTCTTCGGCTGCCTCGCGCAGCACCTCTTCGGGCAGCACCGCCGGTCCGGCGGAGAAGTTGTACACACGAGCCATAAAAGACCTCCTTGTTCGGTTTGCTTGCCGCAGCGAGTATACGACTGCATTGTTACGCATTCGCGAAAAAGAAGAAAAAGATCGCTTTACTTCGGCAAAGTGCCGACGTAAGCCTTCGGAATGAAACTTCGGAAGGCTCCCACATCACCTATATCAAGCCCGGCCACCCTTGCTGGCGAAGCACTTCGTAAGCGGCCACAGCTACGGCGTTGCTGAGGTTTAAGCTGCGCAATCCCTCACGCATGGGAATGCGCACGCAACTTTCCTCATGCGTGTCGATGATGTATTGCGCAAGCCCGCTGCTCTCGCGCCCGAATACCAGGAAATCATCGGGGCCGTATGTCACTTGGGAAAACGATTGCCGTGCCTGACCGGTAAACAGGTGCAGCGCACCCGGCCCCGCCTCACCCGACCGCTGTGCTTCGAAAAACGCTTCAGCGCAGGGCCAACGCACAATGTCAACCTGACTCCAGTAGTCGCATCCCGCGCGCTTCAGATTGCGCTCAGTAGGACGAAAACCCATGGGCTCCACAAGGTGCAGGCGTGCGCCAATGCAAGCGCACGTGCGCGCAATGTTGCCCGCATTCTGCGGGATTTCTGGCTCCACAAGCACAATGTTTACCATGGGTCCTCCTTCGTGTGCTGAGTGCGATACAACGCGCCGTGGGACATCGGGGACATCGGGGACGGGGTGGGACATCGGGGACGTAGGTTATTGTCCCGCAGGCGCGGGACAATAACCTACGTCCCCG
>NZ_JAAKEA010000019.1:0-54204 GCF_011038935.1 Adlercreutzia sp. ZJ138
GCGAACGCATCCCCTTTAGGGGCGGCCGGCAAGAGTGCGCTGGGCCATCGCGGCTTGCCGCCGCCGGCATTCGCGACCCTTACAGGGTCGCCCAATCAAGCCACCGGCTATGCCGGTGGTCATGACTGAGTCGTTCTTTCTCTTAGCCACGTGCACCCGCCTTCCCCAACATAGGAATCCCGCCGAAGCGGCCGTCGAGGTAGCTGCGTATCAGGTCCTTGTCGAAGCGGATGCCGCTGAACTCCGCTAACCCCACCAGTACGGAGCAGCCGTCGGTACCACGCTGGGCTATGTACATCTCGTCGCGGCGCATGAGGAACTGGTCCATGAGCAGCAAGTCGTGCGTTGTGAATAGTAGCTGCTTACGCGTGTTCGCGCCGCAGGTCGAAAGAAAGTCTTCGATCAGGCGCTTCGTGAGCATGGTGTGCAGGCAGCGGTCGAGCTCATCGACGACGTAAACCTTGGCCTGCGCCGAGCCGTCGGTGTTCTGCAGATCGAAGAGCATGGGCAAAAGACCCATGAGGCGCTGGGTCCCCGAGGACTCCATGCCGAGACTGAACCTGCGCTCCCTGCCATCCGGGCCCACATGAACGGTGCGCAGGCGTTCCACCCGCGGCGCGCCCTCATCGGAGTGAACGGTCAGCATTTCGAATCCGTAGTCGCCGGCGCCCTTCTCCATGACGACGGTGATGAGCTCATCACCATCAAGCTCCGCCATGCTCCGGCGCAGCTTTGCGTCTTTGGGCAGGACGTCGGGCTCGACGCCCTCGCCGACGAGGCCGACGATGCCCGTGTCTAGGCGGGACAAGGCGGCTGCGGCGTATTCGAGGAAGCCCTCGCGACCGACGGCTGCGGTGGCGAACGACCACGCCTGGGACTCGACGCCGACGAGTTCCAAGGTCTCGGAAATCCACTCATAGGCATCGGCTAGTTCGGCCACGTTCTGCGCGTACGCATTCCCGAGAAATGTCTGGTTTTTGCGCGTGGACCTTCCGACGAAGGAGAGGTAGTCGGCGGACCCGAGGGCCTCGCCGAATGCGTAAACCCCGACGTCCCCGCTCTCGTCGCGCTCGAATACGTCAGCTCCGCCCCTCTCGGTCAAGACTTCGAGGGACTCGTAGGAGATTCCGTCTATTGTAGCCTCTACGACGTACCGGTAGACGGTGTCGGCGGCAAGGAACGTGATGTCAAATACGGTGGGCTTGCTCTCGGTTCCGCCTTCGAGCATGAACGGACTGACCGGAAGGACGCCATCCACTCCAGGGTCGACGGTGACCATGTGCTTCAAAGCGGCGATTCCTTTGAATATCCCCGTCTTGCCGGAAGCGTTGCCGCCGTACACGGCGCCTATGGGCAAGGCCTTCTTGCTGCGAAACCTAGGGATCTTCGCGAGGGTTTCCCCATGCTGTCGCTCCAGGGAAGCGACCATGTTCAGCGACACCTCATCTCTGTACGACATCCAGTTTCCCACCGTGAAGTTGAGCAGCATGTTTTCCATCCTTTCTTGGTTGCATTGAATGTGATAATATCACATTCAATGCAACTTACAAGCCTGTACAGATTGCATCACGATAACAACGGAGGTTTGCGAGCTGGATTCTGAAATGTTTTCAACGAGATAAGTTAGCGGCTCTGGAGAAACTGAGCTAAGTCTTAATTCGTGTGGGAAAAACAGCCCAAGCTAATGACTGAACAGGTAAAACAAAGAGAATCTAACCTCAAGTTATCACTTGGGGGCAAAAAGAGGGCACACTAACCCAAGCCCTCCATAGAGTAGCTTCAAAATAGATGACCAAAAGCCAAAAAATCGAATATGTTACGACCTGTGTGGGGGAGACCTTGAGCCCATCGCGCTTGACCTATTCGGGCCTCTGCATATTTAGCTTCTAGCCGATAGGTGCCACAATCGTTGCAATCGTTGCAACCTGATGGAAGGAAGCTACTTATAAATGGTGGGAATGATTATGTATGTTAGAATGTTTAACACGTATAACACGTATAACACACCGCGAAACGAGGTGATTTAGTTTGGCAACTGCAACAGCGGCATTAAGAATGCCAGAAGAATTGTCTGCACGATATGACCGACTCGCAAAGGCAACTGGTCGTACAAAAACGTACTACATGACAGAAGCGCTTTCTGATTCGATAGATAGGCTCGAATACGAATACGGAATCTTGCAGCAGGTCGAAGATTGGCGAGCTGGTTGGCTGAAGACATACAACCTTGATGAGGTTGGTGAGATGCTTGGCCTGGACGATTAGCGTCTCTGATTCGGCGATAAAGTCTCTGAAAAAGATGGATAAACAAACCGCTAGACGCATCAGGGATGAGCTTAGGGAGATTTCGCAGCTGGAAGACCCTAGGAGTCGTGGCAAGGCTCTTGACGGAAACCTTGCGGGCTTATGGCGCTATCATGTCGGAGACTACCGCATTATATGCAACATAGAAGATGGCGTGATGGTTATTCTTGTGGTCGATGTTGCTCACAGGAGAGAAGTTTACAAGCATCGTAGGTAATGCATTTTAAGAAGGGGTAAAAGCCCCTTCTTTTCAGTGGTACTTCTTGCGGTTGGGGTCAAAATGTGGGTAAGTTTTAATTCGTGTGGGAAAAATAGCCAAATCTAATGTCTGAGCAGGTAAAACAAAGAGAATCTAACCTCAAGTTATCACTTGGGGGCAAAAAGAGGGCACACTAACTCAAGTCCTTCATTGAGTAGCTTCAAAAAGATGACCAAAAGCCAAATAATCGAATATGCTACATCTTCTTGCCGTCGGTGTAGACACCGCTGCGAAGGAAAGTGCCATCTCCGTTTCTTGAATCTATGATAATCTTGTATTGAAAGTACGGGGATAATACGTACAATTACAGATAAGATAGTTGAGGCAGAAAGGGGTGATTATGGCGACAGTAACCAAAGAAAAACGGTGTCGTATGGATCTGAGACTAACGCAGCCTCAGCGATCTAGTTACGAGACCGCCGCCGCTCTTAAGGGTCAGACACTTTCACAGTGGTCTACTAGTAAGTTGGATGAAGCTGCCCGTCGTGACATTGAAGAGGCGAACGTTACGAGGCTCGCTGCTAAGGCATTCGATTCTTTCTGTAAGATGCTCGACGAGCCTATGCCGAAGGCGACGCGCGACCTGCTCGCTCGCGATGAGATCTGGTCATGACAGTATTTTCCAGGCCAGTTCAGTTGCCGGTTGGGGCAGGTATCAAGGATTTTACCTGTGGCTCTGAAGTAGTGGATCGTTGGGTTGCCGAATACTCGGCTTCAGCGAGAAGACGCGGAACTGCGGTTATCTACGCGTCATACTGTGGCGAGAAGGTGGCTGGTTTCTATACCCTGAGTGCTCATAGTGTTGCTCGTGAGAGTGTTGGTGGAGGTTGGTTCACAAGAAATGCTCCTGAGCAGGTTCCAGCAGTGCTACTGGGAATGATGGGTGTAAGCGAGGAATACAAGGGTCGCGGCTTGGGTGCTGCTCTGCTTCGAGATGCCATTCTTAACTCGATGAAGATAGCAGAGCTTGCAGGAGCAAAGGCGCTCGTTGTTGATCCTGTCGATGAATCGGCTCGTGGGTTTTACGAGCATTTCGGGTTTACTGCTCTCATAGGTACGCACCGCATGGCACTGAAGCTCCAGTTTGGCTGAACTAGAATAACAGCTGCTAGTCGGGGTATTGAGGGTTAAGCGAGAGTCTAATCGCTATGCGCTCGTATAGACGCGCTTTTACTCCTACGGTGGTATTGCCTGTGTTCTCCATGTTCCTCTTGCTTTCCGAGGGTACGGGCTGCCATAGGGGTCTTGGGGGAGGTGCTAGTTTCCCTAAGACCCCAAACAGAACTGCGGACGGGCAAGGCATCCCGTCCCTCTATACGTTGATTAATGACACCCGTCCTGTTTTTCAAACTGTAAGACTTGGGGGCATGGGCAGACTCATAAAACGGCTCACCACGCAAAAACAGGCGGAAAACATGTGGGTAGGCTCAAGAGGGTGAAAACCGTGCAAAATACCACACGAATTAGCGGTTACCCCCTTTTTGGCCGCTGTTCGGGAAAAGTGAAACTTAACCCCAACGTTTCGGGCCTGATAAGGAAAAAGTCCCGTTTCTGGGACTTCTGAATTCGATGGCGGGATGTACGAGACTTGAACTCGCGACCTCCGACGTGACAGGCCGGCGCTCTAACCAACTGAGCTAACACCCCGTGCTCAAACAGCTTGTACATGATACCCATCCGGCTCGTATCGCGCAAGGCTTTTCTTCAACTTTTTAGAATCTTGTTTAACAATGGCGTAACAGTGAACAGCTCGGTAATTCTCTCATCACGTTAGGTGCTACATTACCTTCTCGATAAGAGAAACTATAGTCATGCTTTGAGAGTCCTGTGGGTTGGCGGGACTCTTTGTATGCTGCAGGAAATCGAAGCGAGAGCGAAATGGGCAAGTGGAAGCGGGTGTGCCTCCAATCGAGTGCCCAGGCGAAAGGGGAGCGTGAGTAATGAGGCTGATCCGCTACTTGAAAGGGTCGGTGGCAGCCGTGCTTGTCATCGTCGCCTTGCTGATCGTGCAGGCTTTCACTGACCTGGCTATTCCGCGATTCACATCGGACATCGTGGATGTTGGTATCCAACAGTCAGGAATAGAGCATGCGTCAGTTGAAGAGATGCGTGCAGAAACGTATCGGGTTGTTTCACTGCTGGTTGATGCGTCCGATGAAGCGCTGCTACAAAGCTCGTATCGTGAATCTGGCAAGGGAACCTATGTGCTCACTGACGAAGGGCGTCAGCGCATAGACGAGCTCGATCGCGCGCTGTCGGTGCCCATGGCTTACGTGGGTATGCTCGAGCGTGCTGACAGCACCGATATCGACCACCTCAAACAAGCCTTTGAGCAGGGAACATTATCGCGGGAAGACGCTCAAGCCAAGGTTGACCAAATGCTTGCGGAATTGGGCGACGGAAGCGACGCTCTTGTGTATCAGCAGGCACTGGCGGCAGCGAAGGCCGAGTACGAGGCGCTCGGATGGGATGTGGCCGGAATACAGTCTGCCTATCTGTGGCGCGTTGGCCTGCGCATGCTGGCCTTAGCGGCTCTGGGCATGTCGGCGGCAATCGGCGTCGGTTTCGTTGCTTCTCGCACGGCTGCTGGCATTGCCGCCAATCTTCGCGCGCGCCTGTATGGGCGGGTGCTATCGTTTTCGCACGCCGAGGTAGCGCGCTTCTCGCCCGCATCTCTTATAACACGGGGAACGAACGACATCCAGCTCATCCAGATGGTGGAGGTCATGCTACTGCGTATGGTGCTCTACGCGCCGATTCTCGCTATCGGCGGCATCGTCATGATCGCAACTACCAACGTGTCAATGGGTTGGGTTATCGCGCTTGCCGTGGTGGCCATCTTTGTAATCATCGGGCTTTTGATGAGTATTGCCATGCCGAAGTTCAAGATCATGCAGTATCTGGTTGATGGGGTGAACCGTACTGCTCGCGAGATGCTTGTAGGCTTGCCAGTCATTCGCGCGTTTAACCGACAAAACCACGAGCAAGGTCGTTTCGATAAGGCCAGCCGAAAGCTCATGGATACACAATTGTTCACGAATCGGGTCATGACGTTCATGATGCCCGCCATGATGCTTATCATGAATGCCACGTCGGTTGCTATCGTGTGGGTGGGTGCGAGCTACGTTGATGCCGGCACAATCCAGACAGGTGACCTCATTGCCTTCATCACCTATTCTATGGTGGTTATCATGAGTTTTTTGGTCATTGGCATGATATCCATCATGCTACCGCGTGCCAATGTGGCGGCCGAGCGTGTGGACGAGGTGTTAGGCACACAGGGAAGTATCGTTGACCCAGAAAAGGAAACCCAGGTAGCGAACATACCTGCGTCTGCCGCAGTCCCCTTAGCCGCCCGCATCGAGTTTCGCGACGTGAGCTTCCGCTACGGCGAAGGCAGCGAGCTTGCGCTCGACCAGGTGAGCTTTGTGGCTGAAGCCGGCAAGACTACTGCCATCATCGGATCAACCGGTTCGGGAAAGAGCACCATCTGTCGTCTCATTGAGCGTTTCTACGATGCGACGGAAGGACAGGTACTATTCGACGGCACTGACGTGCGCAATATGTCACAACGCGATCTGCGCCGTCAGATCGGCTACGTTGGACAGCAAGCCTTTCTGTTCAGCGGCACCGTTGAATCAAATGTTGCCTATACCGACGGCGGCCGCGCGCTTGACCCACAACGCATGCTCGAAGCGCTTTCGATTGCACAGGCCGCTGACTTCGTGTCAGGCATGGACGGTGGCATTGCGGCTCCCATCAGCCAGGGCGGCACCAACGTGTCGGGTGGGCAGCGACAGCGTCTCTCCATTGCTCGCGCGCTGTACCCCAAGGTGCGTGCCTATGTGTTTGACGATAGCTTCTCGGCACTCGATTATAAAACTGAGTCGGCGCTGCGCCGTGAAATGGCGAAGCACACCGGTGGGGCAACGGTGGTACTTGTCGCGCAGCGCATTGCGTCGGTCATGCATGCCGATTCCATTGTTGTGCTCGACGAGGGGCGCGTGGTGGGGCAGGGCTCCCATCGTGAGCTGCTGGAAACGTGCGAAGCGTACCGCGAAATAGCACAGTCGCAGCTTTCTCCCGAAGAATTGAAACCGCACGTCGTGCTGGCGAAGGGAGGTGACGCCCGATGAGTGAGCAAAACGTGCGTCCTGTACAGCGCCCCCACAGGGGACACGGGCCGATGCGGGGTATGATGCCCGGCGAGAAACCCAAGGACTTCCGTCGAACGTTGTCCCGCATGATTGCATTTCTCGGCGCTTTTAAGGTGCCGCTTGCTGCAGCGGTGCTGTTTGCCATTGGGTCGACGGTGTTCAGTATCGTCGGTCCGAAGGTGCTTTCGACAGCAACGACTGAGCTGTTTAGTGGTTTAGTAGCGAAGGTTGATGGCACGGGTGGTATCAATTTCGATACTATTGGCTCCATTCTGTTGGCGACACTCGGGCTCTACGGGCTGTCGGCGGCATGCTCGTTTGCGCAAAGTTGGCTGATGACGGGCGTGTCGCAGCGGGCGTGCTACCAGCTGCGTGGTGAGATCGCACGCAAAATCGATCGCATGTCCACTTCGCGTTTCGACGACACCTCTACTGGCGATGTACTTTCGCGCATTACGAACGATGTCGACGTGCTGGGACAGAGCTTAAATCAAGGTGTCACGCAGCTTATCACCTCAAGCGTTACCATCGTAGGCGTGTTGGCCATGATGCTGTCTATCAACCCGCTTATGACACTCATTGCGCTTGGTATGCTGCCGATCTCTGCGGTGCTGGTAGGCGTGGTGGTGAAAGTATCTCAGAAGCACTTCGTTCGCCAGCAGAATCTGCTTGGCAAGGTGAACGGGTTGGTTGAAGAAACGTTCTCCGGGTTCGAGGTGGTGAAGGCGTTTGGTTCCGAAAAATCTTGCGAGCAAACGTTTGAGCAGGTGAACGAGCGCTTGCGCGAGTCGGCGTGGAAATCGCAGTTCCTTACGGGCATGATGCAGCCGATCATGGGATTTGTGGGAAACTTAGGGTACATCGCAGTTGCCATATCGGGAAGCTTCTTTGCTGTTCGTGGTATTGTGACCGTTGGCGACATTCAGGCGTTTATTCAGTACGTGAAGAATTTCACGCAGCCCATCACCCAGCTTACTCAGGTGTCGAACATGTTGCAGCAAATGGCTGCTGCCGCCGAACGTGTCTTCGAATTCTTAGACGAACCTGAAGCCGATGGTGTAGCAGATGACGTTGAAGCGGCGCGCATACGCGCCGAAGGGCTCACCTGCGACGTTGAGTTCGATCACGTGCGATTTGGCTACGATTCGGATAAGCCTGTCATCGGCGATTTTTCCGCGCACATCAAGCAAGGGCAAACGGTGGCACTTGTGGGCCCGACAGGCGCTGGTAAAACCACACTCGTGAAGCTGCTCATGCGATTCTACGACGTTCAGGCCGGTGCGATCCGCATTGGCGGCACCGACATTCGCGACCTTCCGCGAAGCTGCGTGCGCGAGTTGTTTGGTATGGTACTGCAAGATGCATGGCTGTTCGGCGGGACCATTCGGGAGAACATCCGTTACGGCAACCTTGACGCTACCGACGAGCAGGTGGAGCTTGCGGCACGCGCGGCGTACGTACACCGCTTCGTTATGACGCTGCCCGACGGCTACGACACTGTCATCAGCGAAGATGCCGGGAATATTAGCCAAGGCCAGAGGCAGTTGCTCACTATTGCGCGGGCGATTCTGGCAAATCGACGTATGCTCATTCTCGATGAAGCTACGAGCTCGGTTGACACCCGCACCGAAGAGCGTATCCAAAAAGCCATGGACAATCTGATGCAGGGGCGCACCTCGTTTATCATCGCGCATCGTTTGTCAACCATCGTGCAGGCTGATCTGATACTGGTCATCAACAATGGCGACATTGTGGAGCAGGGCACACACGACGAGCTGCTTGCGCTTGGCGGTTTCTATGCACAATTGTACAATTCACAGTTCCAGGGAAATACTGATTGATTCTCTGGGGAACCACAAGAAAACGTCGGAAGGCTTACGTTGATGATAAGCGATGCGCCGGTACGTCTGGCGGTATTCGACTTCGATGGAACCAGTATCCGGGGAAACTCCCCGGTTTTGCTGGTGCGTCATCTTGTGCGAAAGCGCATGCTTCCGCCAAGTGTGGTCGTGCGCATCCTGCTGTGGGCGGTGGCGTACAAGCTGCGCTTGCCGCAGAATGAGAGCTGGGTGCGCTGTTTGGTTTTTCGCGCGTTTGCGAGAAAGCCTGTCCGTGAGGTTGACCAGTTTTTACGCGACTTCTACGACAGTACGGTTGAAAGGCGCTTTCGGACGCAAGCCGACGAGGCAATGCATCAACATACCGAGGCAGGTGAAGTTGTTGTGGTGGTGTCGGCCACCTTCGAACCGCTGGTTTTGCGCGCTATGGAAAGCCACTCCTTTCAGTATCAGATATCAACACGAATGAAGGTGGCTGCCGACGAAACGTACACAAACGAGGTCGAAGGTTTACCGGTTGAAGGCGCCCGGAAGCTTTCAGCAGTGCGTGAGTTTGCTAATGCGCAGTTCGGGGAAGACGGTTGGAAACTGGCTTTTGCGTACGGTGACCACCATTCCGACCGCAGTATTTTACAGGCAGCTGAAACCGCCTACGCGGTTAACCCTGATCGGCCGCTTGCGCGTATGGCACGTCGATGTGGGTGGCCGGTGCTTCGCTGGCGCTAGGGAAATACTGATTAAAGCCGTCTTGTCCTGCGCGGGCGGGGCGGATGCCCGAAGGTCGAAAACCGAGAGCGCGCACTGACGTGCGTAAACGAGGTTTGAGACTTTCGGGCGCTGCCCCGTACGTGCAGGGCTGACGGAATTAATCAGCATTTCCCTAGGGATTATCTGCGTGTGTCAAGGGTTTTTGTAGCACGTCGCTCGGTCACCGCGTAGGCGTACAGTGGCGCTTGCAGTCTTTGTGCAGTGGTCGCATTGCTGCAATGCGTCGGATACAATGTTGGTTTGCGACACTTCAGTTACGATAGAAGCATACGAGTCATGCGTATAAGCAAAGGAGGTTGGGTATGTTTGAAAACGACGGATCTGCGTCACCCAGCCAAAACGACGAATATCGGCAATCGCCCCAAGACTATCTGATGCAAGCCGAGTGTGCTTGTGCAAGTGGCGATGAGGTGCTTGGCATGCATCTGTATCTGGCGGCGTTCGAACGGCTCTCGCACGAGGGAGGCTCTCCTGCTGCTACTGAGGCAGCGCTTGCCAGCCTGAAGAGCGCGTGGGATCTTGCGTGCAAATTGCGTGAGCGCACTATCGCTGAATATGTATTCGAACGCTTAGGACACTTCCTTAAGCCCGATGAGGTAGATGCGTGTGCATTACAGCTGCAAGACCTTGCGTTTGACAAGCTACAGGAGTTCGGGCTTACGCGTGAGGATTTGCAAGGAGTTACCGATCTGATCGCGCAAGAGGCGCGCGCAGCTGTAGGCGACGTTCTCGCGCAGGATGTCGATCTGCGCATGGATGAAACTGATACTCTTCGCGCCGCTGTACAGGAAAGCGAAAGCGATACGACAGTGGTGCCTTCTGCGGTGTCCCCAATGGTACCTGCAGCGTCGTCTACGCCAGACGCGCAGAGGGTACCGAAACCCGTCATCAAGAGCATCACGCCCCTCACAATCAATGTTCCCAAGGCTGCCACCTCTACCGGCGGGCATGCGCAAAGCGCTGCGACTGTCGAACGCGTGAGATATAGCGACCTTGTTGGGTTCGACCGCGCTATTGCGGCTATGCGCAGCCATGGTGTGGGCATGCAGAAAGACCCTCAGTTCCAGCAGTTGGTTGAGCTGCTTAACAAGCGTCACGGCGTTGAGGGCATGCCCGTCTGTGACGCGCTCCTGTTCAGCTCTCCTGCTCGTGAAGATGCTGCCCGCTTCATGGAGGCAACGTTTGGCGAGTTGGAATTGCCGGGCGTTCGTATGCGCATGGAAGAGGGCATTTCTGGTATGCCAGTCTTGTGCGTGATGTCGCAATCTGACAACCAACCAAAACTCAACGCTGCGAAAAACGGTTTCGACGGCGAAGGGGTGCTGTTGCTCGAAGACATCGATTTGTGGGTGTCGCCGTTTGTTGACCAACAACCTGCTGAGGACTTAGGTGGGCTTCTTATTGCGAGCCTGTCGCGTGGTGCTCGCGAGGCTATGAATCTTATCCGGTCGGCCGTGGAGCACCCAGGTGTTCACGTGCTTGCTTCGATGTCGAGCATTGGCGAGGTTGACCCGTTCTTCCTCGATATGCTTGAACCGCTTACTGTCATCGACATTGAGCTGCCTAATGCTAAGGAGCGTGCCGACATTTGGATGGAAATCGCTCGCGAACATCCCTCTATGCGCGGCATCGACCGCGCCGCACTCGTGCGACATTCGGCGAACCTTCCTCGTTTCGATTTGTATATGGCGGCGAAGGAAGCCGTTGATGAGGCATACCGTGATAGCTTAGCGGTACGTGGGTACGTTCCCGTCACTGCGAGTAACCTGTTTGAGAAAATTGCAGCCTACCAGCCGCTCGAATCGCCCGAGTACCGCCGTTTAGAAGATGAGGTGGTGGGTTCTCTGCGCAACGACTTTGATGAGCTTGAGCGCTATATGAACGGGGAGATTAGCTGACAATGGATATAACCAAGCGTTCCGATTACGCATTCCGCATGCTGAGAGCGGCCTACGATAATCTTGGTACGCTCGTGTCAGTGGCTGACGTAGCTAAGACCGAGGACATTCCGTACTCGTTTGCGCGCAGCATTCAGCATGATTTAGTAAAAGGTGGCCTGTTGAAGACCGCCCGCGGATCGAGCGGCGGGTTTTCGCTTGCGTGTGATCCTCGAACCACTACGCTCCTCGACGTGGTGGAAGCGGTGCAGGGTCCGGTTGTTGTGGCGCCGTGTTCGTCACATGCCGATCTGTGCGCCTTCAGCGATGGCTGCGCGTACAATCAGCTGTGGGCAGGTGCGAGTGCGATGCTGAACGCCTACTTCGCTTCTATCACGCTGCACGATCTGTTTTGCTTGAAGGCCGACCATCCGTCGATCCGCCGTGCGAAGGCAGGGGCTGGGTTTAAGGCGTGCATAGGTTCCGGCGTTGGTAATTTCTCGTGTGGGGACGTTATGGCGGTTGGTACTCCGAATGGCACCAACAGTGACTGCGCATAAGCGGAAAGGGGTGGCTTGCTCGCATATGTCCGCACAAGACATGTGGCCGTCGTGTGTGCTCACACCCGACCAATTCGCCGAGCGCGTACTTGGGCAGGGCGAAGCCCATTTCAGAGAACTACCGTGGCGCTTTATTGACGACGCGTATGGTGTGCTTGTGTCTGAGGTTATGCTGCAGCAAACCCAAGTTTCGCGTGTGCTTGTGCGCTGGCCTCGTTTTATGCGAGTGTTTCCTTCCATTGATGCGTTGGCGGCCGCCGCCACCTCTGATGTGCTGGCGGAATGGCAGGGGCTTGGTTACAACCGCCGCGCGTTGGCGCTCAAACGTGCTGCCGAATTATGTGCAGCGAACTATGCCGGGAAGCTGCCCGAATCGTATGGGGAACTGTTGGCGTTGCCCGGCGTGGGGCCAGCGACAGCGGCGGGGGTCATAGCATTCGCTTTCAATCGGCCATCCGTGTATGTGGAAACCAACGTGCGAGCGGTTTTCCTACATGAGGTGTTTCCTGACCGTGATCAGATTCCCGATCGCGAGATTGCCCCGTTGGTTAAGCTCACGTGCCCGACACATGATCCGCGGCGTTGGTACTACGCGCTGCTCGACTATGGCGCACACCTGAAGGCGACGCTGCCGAACCCGTCGCGCCGCAGTGCCCATTATGCCAAGCAGAGCGCGTTTGAGGGGTCGCGTCGCCAGAAGCGTGCAGAGCTGGTGCGTATTGTGCTTGCGGGCGAGTCGGTTTCGCGCGAGAAAGCTGCCGCTGCGCTGGATGAATTTGAGCGATCGCACGGGCGCGGTCCGCTTCATCCCGATCTCTTCGAATCGCTGGTTGCCGATTTAACTGCCGAAGGCTTTTTTGCCGATGAAGGCGGGGTTCTTTGCGTTGACGATACGGAAAGCGAGGGTTAATCAATGGGATTCGTGGAGCTGTTTTTGATAGCCATCGGGTTGTCGATGGACGCGTTTGCCGTATCGGTATGTAAGGGCCTGTGCATGAAACGGGTCAACTGGGCGCACGCACTCGTGATAGCGGTGTTCTTTGGGGGCTTCCAGGGGCTTATGCCCGTGATCGGTTGGGCACTTGGCACGCAGTTTGCTACATTAATTACGCCGGTTGACCACTGGATCGCCTTTGGTTTACTCGCTTTCATTGGCGGGAAGATGTTGTGGGATGCGTTCCATGAAGACGAAGAAGCACTGGAATGCCCGGCTGAGCAGCGTCTCGATCTGCGTGAACTCGTGATGCTTGCCATCGCTACAAGCATTGATGCGCTCGCTGTGGGTATTACGTTTGCGTTCCTCGGCGTGAACATTGTTGCCGCTGCAGCGCTCATCGGCGTGACTACCTTCGCGCTCTCCTTTGTGGGTGTAGCAATTGGCAATCAGTTCGGTGCGCGCTTTGAGAAGCCCGCAACCATCGCAGGCGGTGTAGTACTTATTCTCATTGGCGTTAAAATCCTGCTCGAACATTTAGGTGTGCTCACCCTGTAGGGTGTATGCGCACAGGCTGGTTCACGCGCAGACGACACACCATGCTCATACAGGCTTCGCTTTGTGAAACAGCCACTGGGCTGTTTCAGTCGCTGCAGAACTGCGCGTGGTACGCCGCCTGCGCGTGAACCAGCCTGCACACAACATGCGGTAGGGTGAGTGGAAACTGGGTGGTGCTCATAAAGCGAGTTCCGCACGAGCCGAAACGCCCGGTGGGCGTTTCGTGCGAGCAGGACTGTTTGAGCGACTGAGTGCTGCCCAGCTTCCACTCACCTGGACAACTGCATGCATGGTGTGTCGTCTGCGCGTAAACCACCCTGTGCTCTAATCCATGGGGTAGCTGCCGATAACCTTTACTTCGCGCAGTTTCAATCGCAGGCAATTTAGCGCGGTTTGTACCGATAGATCATTGACGCTGCCCTCAAACTCGATGAAAAACATGTAGTCGCCGAGCACCTGCTTGGTGGGACGCGACTGGATCATCGACAAGTTAATGCCCGCATAGGCGAATTCCGACAAGATCATATGCAACGCACCCGCCTTGTCTCGCTGTAAGAACAGCGCGAGCGTGGTCTTGTAGCGTGATCCGGTAAGCTGCGGTGCGCTGCCGGGTTGCCCGATGAGAGCGAACGACGTCTGGTTTCCGCAGTGATCTTCAATGCCGCGCTCAACCACCTTCGCGCCGTAGAGTTCAGCGGCGTACGCGTTTGCTATGCCGGCAACACATTTGTCGCTCACAGCCAAGCGTGCACTTTCTGCAGTCGACGACGTAGAAATAGTCGTGCGTCCTGGCAGTTTTGCGGCGATGAACTTGCGACACTGCGCGAGTCCTTGGGTATGCGATGCGACGGTAGTCACGTCATCAATGCATGCATCCGGGTGAAGCACTAAGCAGTGATGAATGTCTACCACATGCTCGGCGAGGATGTTTGCCGACGTGTTAAAAGCGAAGTTATCGAGCGTGGCCGTGACTGGCCCCTCGATGGAGTTTTCCTTGCCGACCACGCCATAGGTACATTTTCCACGGTTCACGTAATCGAACACGTCATCGAACGACACGCATTCCACAAACGTGGCGTCTTCAAGGCCCATGCGTTTGGCGAAGGCGCAGGCTGCTTCGTTGCAGTAGGTGCCTTTCGGGCCAAGGTATGCGATAGAAACCGGTTGCGTGCTCATGCGTTCTCCTTGATTGTTCGATGCTTTCGGTATGTCCGACGTCACTTTGCGGGCTTGTTCGGAATGCAAAGCGCTATGATAGCCCACTTTTACGCTCGGGTGTGTGCTCGACGTTGTGCGAGCGAAACATTTCCCATTCTGTGGGTGGGTAATTTGTGTCCGTGAATGGACTGACCTGAAATATGGCCGGGCCGTTTATCGAGTATGACGCCCGAAGTGTCCCGAAGTGCCATCCGCTGGGGTCGTTTGCGTTTACAGCATGCATAATTTCAAATAGACCGCATGGTGTTTTACCGCGAGTTGAGTCGCCGTTATCGCATGCTCTGGCAGGTTCTACCAGGTTCTGTCAGGTGCATCGTATAGACGGCGTGCTCGATTCACGAAAAACATTTTCTTCGGAATTTTGAGGGGATGAGCCGAGGAAGAGGGAGGCCATGCGTACATACGGCGAAAGCCGACAATAAGAGGAGGGAGAAACAGTATGGACCTGACACGCAGGGGCTTCTTCGCAGCAACTGGTGCCGCCTTCGCTGCGAGTATGGCGTTTGAGCTGAGCTTGCAATCGAGCGCGCTCGCTGTTGAGCCCGCATCCGATTGGAAACTCGTAAACACCGAAGAACGCACCAATGTTTGCTGCTATTGTGCTGGAGGATGCGGTTCCTTGTGTTCGGTGCGCGATGGCGAGCTAATCAACGTTGAAGGAGATCCAGATCATCCAGTCAACAAGGGCGGATTATGCCCGAAGGGCGCTTCGATGTTCCAGCTGCGCAACATCGTCGACCCGAAAACGCGCGAGGTGATGAAAAACCCTGGTCGTGTGACTAAACCCATGGTGCGCCGCCCTGGCGCATCTGAATGGGAGCCGATCACCTGGGATGACGCCGTCGCAGAAATCGCGCGCAAGGTGAAGGAAACGCGTGACGCCACCTTCGTAGAAAACGAGGACGGCCTTACCGTCAACTGGACCCCTGGCATTGCAAGCCTGGGCGGTTCGCAGCAGAACTCCGAGGAAGAGTACCTCATCACGAAGATGATGCGCTCGCTTGGTGTCGTTGCGATCGACAATCAAGCCCGTGTTTGACATGGCCCAACTGTCGCCGGTCTGGCGGCATCATTTGGTCGTGGTTCTATGACGAGTCATTGGTGTGACTTTAGAAACACCGACGTCATCCTGCATTGCGGTTCGAATTCTGTCGAGAATCATCCGGTTGGCTCTAAGTGGCTGAACAAGGCACATGAGCTTGGAGCGAAGTGGATCGTGGTCGATCCTCGTTACACCCGCACAGCTGAAATGGCCGATATCTACTGCCCTATTCGATCGGGTACAGACATCGCGTTTTACGGTGGCATGTTTAACTACATTATCGAACGCCTCATCGAGCCCAATTTGGCCGATTACCTGGCGGGCAAGGAAGTTCCCGACTATAACTTTGAGTACTTGCTCAACTACACCAATGCCAGCTACTTACTCGATCCCGAATACGATTTCGACGTGGAATCGGGCTTGTTCTCCGGTTACGACGAGGCAACCAAGAGCTATTCCAACAACTCGTGGCGCTACCAAACCGATTCCGTTGAAGAATGGGATACAACTGGCGCATACGCATGGGCGGTTGCCGATGGCGTGCCTGAATTCACGCCGCCTGTTGTTAAACATCCCAAGCGAGATATGACGCTTGCCGATCCGATGTGTGTGTATCAGCAGCTCAAAAACCACTACGCTCGTTACGACCTGGACACCGTGTGCAACATTTGCGGCATGGATAAAGAAACGCTCGAGCTTGTATACGAAACGTATTCGGCAACGGCGGCTCCCGGCAAGGCGGGCATGATCCTGTACGCGCTCGGCCAGACGCAGCACACCTATGGTGCTCAGAATACGCGCGCCATGTCGGTTATGCAGCTGCTGTTAGGAAACGTTGGCGTGCCGGGCGGTGGAGTGAATGCGTTACGCGGCGAACCGAACGTTCAGGGCGCAACCGACATGGGCATGCTCGTTAATGAGCAGCCGGGATACCTGAAATGGGCAAACACCACCGATCGCTCGTCGTTGCGCAAGTGGCTCGAGTCTCAAACGAATTCGGACGGTTATTACACCAACAAGCCCAAGTTTATGATCTCGGCACTCAAGGAATGGTTTGGCGACGCCGCCACGGTGGACAACGACTACGGCTACGACTGGTGGCCAAAAGTTCCTTCCAAGAAAACCGATCCGGACTACACACATGTTTCCACGTTCGAGCTCATGAGCCAAGATGTCATCAAGGGCTTCTTTTGCTGGGGTATGAACCCGTGCCATTCCGCACCGAATGCATCCAACGTGCGTCGTGCTATGGCGAATCTCGATTGGCTCGTGGTAGCCGATCTGGTTGCCACTGAGTCTGCCACCTTCTGGAAGGCACCCGATATGAACCCGGCCGACATCAACACCACGGTGTACTTCCTGCCGGCTGCACTCATTTATGAGAAGCCGGGTATTGTCGTAAACTCCGGCCGCTGGCTGCAATACCGCTACCAATCGTTAGAGCCATGGGAGGAAGCCAAGCCTGACTTCGAGATGTGTGATCTTCTGTGGACCGAAATATGCAGGCTCTATGAGGACGAGGACGGCGCAAACCCCGACCCCATTCTCAACACTAAGTGGGACTACTACATCGACGGCAAGATAGACCCGCGCACCGTTGCGTGGGCGCTGAATGGCTACCGCATTTCAGATTCCAATCTCGCCGAAGGCAAGGTTGACTTGCTTCCCAGCTATTCGAAACTGGCCGCCGATGGCTCCACTGCGTGTGCTATGTGGATCTATTCCGGCTTCTGGAACAACAACAACGCCCCGCTCGACCCGAGCGCTCAGCCTATCGGTCGGCGAGACAACAACGACGAATCGGGTTTGGGCTTGTACTCCAATTGGGCGTTCAGCTGGCCGGCAAACCGCCGCATTCTATATAACCGCAATTCGGCTGACATGAATGGCAAGCCGTGGGCTGCCGACAAGAAGCTTGTGGAATGGACGGGGGAGAAGTGGGATCTGGTGGATCAAGCCGACTTTGTTGCCGCCAATAACGGTGTACCCGTTCCCCCCGACGACAAGTCGTTCTTCATGCTGTGGGAACAAAACGCCCGGCTGGAAAGCTATGGCATGGTGGACGGACCCTTGCCGGAATTCTATGAACCCTTTGAGAGTCCGGTAGGCGAAAACTTGCTCAATGGCGCTTTGTCTTCACCGTGCATGTCGTTTGCCGAATACGAATCGACCAATCACGGCGATGCGTCCGATTATCCGATTGTGGCCACCACCTATTCGGTGACTGAGCAATGGCAGGGCGGAGGACAAACTCGCATGTGTCCGGCGCTTGTGGAGGCTATGCCCGCACAGTTTATTGAAATATCAGAAGAACTGGCCGCCGAGAAGGGAATCGAGTCGGGTGACAAGGTGCGCGTGTTCAACAATCGCGGATCGGTTGAGGTTGCTGCAGTTGTCACCAAACGCGTAAAACCGTTGCAGGTACATGGCGGTCAGCAGCATCTGGTGGGGCTTACGCACCACTACAGCTGGGCCGGCGTGTTCGGAACTGAGGCTGCCACCGTGAATGACCTGACTCCGAATGTGGGCGATCCTAATTCGTTCACGCCCGAGTACAAAGCCTTCCTCGTTAACATCGAGAAGGCCACGGGAGGTGAGAGGTAATGGCTGAGAAAGCGATCCTATTCGACACATCACGCTGCACAGGCTGCCATGCGTGCCAGATCGCGTGCAAGTGTTGGAATGTTTTGCCGTCCCCGACGGGACTCAACGAGAATACGTTTAGCGGAACCCATCAAAACCCGTCCGACCTTAATGGTGCAACACGGCTGATTATGACGTACAGCGAAGCGGATGGTGCGCTGTCGAATAAGCCGGTTGCCTGGGCATTCGGTCGCCGTTCTTGTCAGCATTGTACCGATGCGCCGTGTGCGTCCATCTGTCCGTCGGGAACCTTGTATGTTCACGAAGAAAGCGGCATGGTGACCGTTGATGCCTCGAAGTGCGTCGCCTGTCACTATTGCGTTACAGCCTGCCCCTTCGACGTGCCACGCTACAACGGCATGCAGGGTAAAGTGAATAAGTGTACGGGCTGCGTTGATCGCATCGAACAGGGTATGGCTCCAGCTTGTGTGTCCACGTGTCAACCCGAAGCACTTTCCTTTGGCGATCGCGACGAGATGCTGGCTGAAGCAGAGAAACGCCTCGCGATGCTGAAAAGTCGCGGGTATGAACATGCTGTCATCTATGGTGCCGAAGAGATAGGCGGTCTGCATGTCATTCAGGTGTTTAAGTACGGCGTTGAGGCACACGGTCAGGTTCTCGACCCGAAGGTAAGCCCCATTACCACGCTTACCAACATCATGAAGCCCGTCACGGGCGTGGTGGCAGGTGCTACCGTGATTGGTTTGGCTGCCATGTTCGGTTTGGCCGCTGGCTACAAGCGCGACAAGTTAGCGTACAACGCCGAAACCGAAGACACGATTAGCCTTGAGACAGGTGAGGTTATAAAGCACGGCGACGGCCAAGACACCGAGTCCGTTAAAGAGCACATCACCTGTAACCTGCCTATTGGCAAGAAGGGGGGCGACCATGAGTAACGCACGTGTTCAAGTTACGCCCGAACAAGCTGCGAGTGATCAAAGGTTTCTAACAGCTCGCAAGCAGAAGGGGACCGAGCGCTATATCGTTCGCCATTCCAAGCAGGCGCGCATCACGCATGACGTCACTATCATCGCATGCCTGTTGCTGTGCGTCACGGGCTTGTTCGTGTTTGTGCCACCTCTCACGCAGTTGGTCGGTGCTGATGTGGTGTTTGTAATACGTATGAGCCACCGCGTGATCGGTGTGGTATTCGTGGCAGTTCCGCTTATCAGTGCCATTATGGCACCGAAGGGTGTGGCGCACATATTCAAGAACCTCTTTGCCAAGTGGGACTCCGACGACAAGAAATGGATGATCCTGTTCTTCCCCTACTTGTTCATGGCGAAGTGGATTCACATGCCCGATCAGGGTGAGATAAAGAGCGGCCAGCGTTTTGCCGACGGCATGCTGTGGTTTGCAGGCGCGCTCATGGGTATTACCGGCATGGTGATGCTCTTAGGTTCCACTGTGTTTACCTTGGGCGGTGACGCGTACGCTGTCGTGTTGCTTCTGCACGACATTGGGTTCTTCTTGATTGCCGTGTTCGGCATGGCACACATCTTTTTGGGTGCAGGGATCTTTCAGCCCTACCGCGGCACCCATAAGCTTATGTTCGGTGATGGGCTCGTGTCCGAATCCGACGCTTTATACCACTGGGGCCACTGGGCTCGCAAAGAGCTGAAAAACGGAAAGAACGTTGTCGAGAAGTAGACGTCGCACCAACCCCGCTCGTTCCCGCAAGGGGCGGGCGGGGCGGTGTACCTGTCATGTGGTGTGCCTACGATGTGGTTTGCCGGTCGTGTGGCGCGCCGTAGTATAAAGGAGCTGCCCTGTGAATTTGAAACGTATCGACGCAGCTATTGCCGCGTACGCCGACAAGCTCGACGCAGCTGACCTGGCGCGATTGGCGTTCTTCCGCACGCTGTGGGGTGTGCAGGCAGCTTGTTCGGACGAGATGTCTGTCCAGGTTACGTGGGAGGCACCGGCTCCGGCTGACGTTCTTGTTGCCTACAGGGAAGGTCGCGCCATATTTGATCTTGCACCGGTACCTGTTGATGCCGATGCGCTCATTGCGACGCTTGGTAAGCTTGCGGAAGTGTTTAACGATGCAGGCGGTTTTCCCGCCGATACGATAGCGGCGTTTGCTCGTGTGAAGTGGGACTCTGTGGTGCTTCAATCCGATTGTGCGCTTGCGGGTTCAAACCCAAGTGCGTGGCTCGCCAAGGTTGCAGCTGTACTTAACAGTGGTAGTATGACCGGAGATCAGGCGCTCCTTGGTGCTTTGACGGCAAGTTTGGCTCTTAAAGTGCAGCTTGAGCAGCCTGCCCAGGCTGCCATGGTCGCATTACGCACAGCCGGTGTCGCCGAGCCACGTCCGCTTCTGTGCCCTGTGTGCGGTAGTGCCCCTACGCTTGCGCATGTGGGCGCGAACACGTCGTCATCAGGTCGTGGACGCGTGCTGGTTTGTCCGCAGTGCGCCTGTACCTGGGAGTTCGAACGCGTTCGCTGTGCACGGTGCGGAAACCGCAGCCAAGAGCGCCTGCACTTCTACAGTATTTCAGGCGATGATGCCCACCGCCTTGCCACATGCGACGAATGCGGTGGCTACATTCGCACGCTCTATTCCGAAGAGGGGTCGTTCTTGCCGTGCTCCTACGAAGTTGAGGACGTAGTGATGGCTCGTCTCGACGCTCTTGCACGAGCGCGGTAGTGGCCGATACGTTGCGGATGCTTGTATCCGCATGCCGTAAGACATCGTTTCCAATTTGTTACCTGTGAGTGATATCGTAACATTATTGTGCCTTTTACAGAATATACCATCCTTTTCATGCATTGTTTCGCGTTCTTTTTCACAAATTGCGTCACAATACCTTCGCAATTGGAAGACGAGAGCACCTAAAGGAGGTGTGCACATGGAAACAGAGGCCACTGTCTCCGAGTTTCAGAATCTGCTTTCCGCGCGGGGGGTATCGCGCCGCAGCTTTGTGAAGCTTTGCGGAGCCGTTGCTGCCGCTGCTGGCCTGTCGGGTTTGACCGGTCCACACGTGGAACGTGCCCTTGCCGACACCGTCATCGGGGCGAAGTCAGGAAACCTCTATCCTGTCATTTGGATTGAGGGAGCGTCTTGCACGGGCTGCACCGAGTCGTTCGCGCAGGTTGAGACGCCCGATGCGGCAAGCATCGTGTTGGAGATGATTTCGCTAAACTACTCCGAAACGCTGTCTGCGGCTGCGGGTCATTCGATGGAGGAAGCAAAAGCGCAAACCATTGAGGCTGGAAACTACATCCTCATTTACGAGGGAGCCGTGCTGAAGGGCTGGGAGGGCCAAGCGCTTCGCGTTGCCGACGCGCCGGGAACCGAGCATCTGGAGGAAGCCGCTCGCAACGCAAACGCTGTCGTTGCGTTGGGTTCTTGCGCCGTTAACGGTGGTTGGATGAGCGCTACGCCGAATTCCGCTGGTGCACTTGGCATGCAGCAGTACCTCGAAGAAGTGGGCATTGATGTTCCCGTGGTGAACATCCCCGGATGTCCGGCGAACCCTGAATGGCTCGTGTCGGTACTGGTTGACGTGGTGTTGATGAAGCTTACGCCCGCAGAGCTCGACCTGAACTCGCAGGGCAAGCCCGCCGGCATTTTCGATCAGACCGTACATGATAACTGCGAGCGTCGTGGGCACTTCGAGAACGGCGAGTTCGTGTACGAGTTCGGCAGCAAGGAAGAGGCGTTGGGCTACTGCCTGTATCCGCTTGGCTGCCGCGGCCCGCAGACAAAGTCGAACTGCGGCGTAACGCTGTGGAACAACCGCCGCAGCTGGTGTGTGCAGGCAGGTGCGCCCTGCATCGGTTGCTGCGAGGCTAATCCAGCTAACATCAACGACAACTGGGTCGAGATGAACACGCCCTTCTACAAGCGCCATCGCGATTTCCGTATTGGCGACTGGGCAATTCGCCCCGACACCATTGCGCTGGGGCTGACCGGTTTGGTTGCTGGTGCGTTGGTTATCCATGGCTTCGGTATGAAGATGACCGGGCGTATGGATGGCGGCGCTGACTTCGAGGAAATCCGCGCATGGGACGCCAAGCATCCCGACAAATCCATTGGTAAGTACGATCCCGAGGTTGTCGCAGCTGCCCGCAAGGGCAAAGGCGGTACCGCGGCTAATGAAGAAGAGGGGAGGTAAGCTGGTATGACCCGTTCGGTTATCGACCCGATCACCCGTATCGAAGGCCATCTCCGCGTTGAGATGGAAGTCGAGCATGGCGAGGTTACCGATGCGTGGGTGTCGGGCGGCTGCTTCCGCGGCATGGAACTTGTCGTGCAGAACCGCACTCCGGAAGATGCCGCGCAGATTGTTCAGCGCATCTGTGGCGTGTGCCCGGTGTCTCACGCGCATGCTTCCAGCATTGCCGCCGAGAAGGCCTACGGCATCACCATTTCCAACAATGCTCGCATCGTGCGCAACCTCATCGAGGGCGCGCAGTTCTTGCATAGCCATATCTTATGGTTCTACAACCTGGCGGCACTTGATTACGTGAACCCCTTAAACGCGCTCAAGGCCGATCCCGAGGACGCCGTGGCGCTTGCCATCGAAGCGGAAACGTCCATGAATACCGATTTCTTCCAGCTGAAGAATCGCTTGAAGACGTTCGCCGACAATGGCCAGCTGTCTATCTTCTCGGGTAACTGGTTCGAGGCTGATGGCGGCAAGGCGTACAAGCTTTCGCCTGAACTCGACCTCATCTGCACTGCCCACTATCTTGAAGCGCTGAAGATGCAGGCACGTTCTTCTGAGATCGCTGCACTTCTGGGTGGCAAGATGCCTCACATCATGACGCTTGTGCCGGGTGGTACGGCGTTTGTGCCCACCGAGCAGAAGCTCGATGATCTGAAGGCGCTTGTCGACGAGGTGTACAACTGGGTGTCCACCACCATGATTCCCGATACGTTGGCTATCGGCGCAAACTACATGGAAGCACTGGAGTTCGGCAAGGGCTGCGGACGCTATATTGCGTGGGGTGTGTTTGAGAATCAGAGCATGCAGCTGGCTGACCGTTATCTGCCCATGGGTGTGCTCGATGAGAAGCTTAATCTGAGCGATGTTGAAGAGAGCAAGATCAAAGAGTACATGGGCCGCTCTTGGTACAAGGGTAGCGACGAGTACGAGTCGCCTTACTTCGTCACCGAACCGGAGTTTACTGGCTACGACGTGAACGACCGCTACACGTGGGTGAAGTGCCCCAATTACGACGGCAAGCCCATGGAGGCGGGTGGTCTGGCGCGTATCCTGGCAGCTTACAAACGCGGTGTGCCTTTCATCAAGGACGGCGTCGACGACATGCTACGCGCGCTGGGTGCTCCGGGTGATTTGTCTGTTGCGCAATCGACGCTTGGTCGTACGGCATTGCGTCAGCTGGAAACGCTCTACATTGCCACACTTATGAAGGAATGGGTTGACGAACTGATTGAGGCTGTGAAGGGTGGGGACAGCGAGTACTTCCGCGCACCCGAAACCGATTCCGGCTCAGGTACGGGCTTCTGGGAGGCTCCACGTGGTGCGCTCTACCACAGTGAAAAGGTAAAGAACGGCCGCATTGAGGGCTACCAGATTATTATTCCGTCTACGTGGAACCTTGCTCCTATGAACAAAGATGGTGAGCATGGCCCCATGGAGCAGGCGCTCATTGGCTGCCCGGTGGAAGATGTGGAAATGCCCATCAACGCGCTGCGTACCGTGCATAGCTTCGACCCCTGCACCGCTTGCGCGGTTCATGTAACCGAGCCGGCTACAGGCAAGAGCTTCGAAACCGTGACGAATCCTTGGGGGGTGAAGTAGCATGGCGCATCTTGCTCATTATCGCGAGGCTCATCCATTGGTGTTCGTCGTCACGCACTGGATCAACCTCGTCTGCATGATTCTGCTCATTTTGTCGGGTATTATCATCCATTATCCGGTAATCCCCGGCATCATGGGACTGTGCCGCGGCCTACACATCTTCTGCGGCATCGTTCTGTTTGCGAATTGCTTAGCGCGCGTGATCATGGCCTTCTTTGTGAAGACCGCACCGACCGGTGGCACGCGCAAGCAGGTGCCCGACTACAAGACCTGGCTGCCGCAGGCTGATAACCGCCATCAGGGCATTCAGTGGGTGAAGTACTATCTGTTCCTCAAGAAGGATCATCCGCTGGGCGCTAAACTGGGTGTGCCTCAGAAGATCAGCTACTTGCTGATTCCAATACTTATCGTGCTCATGTTCTACACGGGCTTGGCTCTGTGGGCTCCCACGATGAACCTTGGCATCTTCGCTGCAGGTACTACGCTTGTTGGTGGCCTGATGAACATGCGTATCATCCACTACTTCCTGATGTTCGTGTTCATCATCTTCATGTTCATTCACGTGTACCTGGCAAACGTCGAGGGCTTTGCTCCCACGGCACTCATGTTCATCCGTAAGGAACATGGTGGCTTGGTGTACGATCCCGATCGTCACGTGATCGTAGGCGAAGACGATCTTGGTCACAAGGAATAAAACACGTCGTAGTTGACATGTGCGGCGGTCGTCGGAACACCGGCGGCCGCCGTTTCTTGTAGCATAGGGTAGTACCTTCGCTCGTCATTATCTGGCAACAGGGTCGATGCTCGGCAGTCCTCGCTTTGGGAAACAGTCCGCTGGATTATTTCCGTCGCTGTGAATCTATGTGTTTTTGTTCGTCAACATCTGGCAGCAGGGTCGATGCTCGGCAGTCCTCGCTTTGGACAACAATCCACAGGATTGTTGTCGTCGCTGCGGAACTGCGCGTCGCCCCCGCTACCAGATATTGACGAGCACGGTCATTTCTTTTTTTGTGCGCAAGCTTAGCAGCGTACATCTTGAAAAGGGGTACATTATGGAACAAGGGGAACGTGCTGGCGATAATATGATGGGCATGATTCAGGATACAGTCACCGAAGATGTTGAAAAACAAATCGGCATTGAACATGCTGATTTTGCACGCGATCTGCGTGTTGCGGTGCTGTTTGTAGGTAACAAGCTCATGCTCGATGATGGCGTGGGGCCGGCCGCTTATGAGCTGTTCTGTGAGCGGCATTCTGTTCCCGAAAACGTGCAGCTCTACGACATCGGTTGCCTGAGTATGGACATGATATTTGTCGTGGACGAGTTCGACGTGGTTATTACGGTGGATGCGGTAGATGGTACGGGTAACCCCGCAGGTACGGTGCTACGTTTCGCGCCCGATGCCATGGCGCGGCATACTGGTGCTACGGCATCGCTTCATGATTTGAAGCTTATTGATTTGTTTGATGCTGCTGCATTGCTCGGTTACGAGGCGCGTGGTCTTTGCCTGGGTATGCAGGTAGAAAATCCTTCTCCCGAAGTTGCGACGGTAGGGCTCACGCCTGCGGTTCATGCCGCACTGCCGCTGCTGGTGGAAACGGTGGCGGCCGAACTTACGCGTCTCGGTTGCTACCTGGAGCGCCAGTGAGTCTCGCGGGTAGTTTCATTGCTGTATTCCCTTGTCAAAGCACTCGTTGGTTTCCGGTGAATCTCAAACCCGCTGGAAATCAATGAGAGTTTACTGAAGAATCGTTTGTTTCATGCGTTGATGAGAGCGCGCACTCAATGCAAGATACCAGTGACCTGGCGGTGGATATCGACCCCGCACACAAGAGAACACGATAGAATAGCAGTGAAGGAGCGCCTATGCCCGCATCAAAAGCCTATCTGGCTCTGCCTATTCTTGCGGGCATTATGTGGGGTTCTATCGGCGTGTTCGTTCGCTATCTCGATGCAGGTGGCCTTGATAATGGTACGATCGTCTGTACGCGCATGATTGTTTCGAGTGTGATCCTCGGTGCGTTCATGCTTGTCAAAGACAAAAGTTCCCTTAAGGTTCCCAAACGGGCCATTCCTGTTCTGATCGTTGGTGCTGTTATCGGTAGCGCCTACATGAATATCGTATACAACGTGGCGATCATGAGCTTGAACCTGTCGCTTTCCTCTGTACTGATTGGACTGTTCGCTATTTGGTCGTTGCTTCTCGGTCGTGTGCTGTTTGGCGAGGCGCTCACGATGCGCAAAATAACTTGCGCTGCTGTAGCCTTATTTGGAGTTGTACTAATCAGTGGCGTGCTCGAGCAGGGAACAATAACGACGTTTTCCTGGTTCGGCCTTCTCATGGGTATTCTGACGGGCATGATGTATGCCGTGAACGGCGCTACGACCCGGGCGATGAGCAGCTGGGGTATGAAAGCATCGACAATCAACTTTTGGTATTTCGCCATTGGGGCCATCTCGCTTTTGCCCTTGTGCCACTGGGATCAAGTGATCTCTTATGTGGCTACAGATCCTTTCACGAGCTGTTTCTGGCTTATCAGCCAAGCCGTAGTGTGCGCCATTCTGCCCTACGTGTTTTTCGCTATGGCCCTCGCAAAGATGGACATGGGCATAGCGTCTACACTCGAACTCATTGAACCTGCCGCCGCAATGGTTTTTGGTCTGTTGTTGTTTGGAGAAATACCCACACCGCTGATGATTATTGGTGTCGTGGTAGTTATCGTGGCAATTTCTCGTATTTACGCGACAAAAGAACTATAGCTCGTAGACGTTAACGATCAACAACATTGGCCGTTTCGCAGGGTGTTCGCTTCCGTGTGTTCCTGTTTCATCTGTAATTCCCTGCATCTTTGCGTAGAGTGGCTGGCTTTCGCGCGTATAATCGCAAGAGAGCTGTTCGGCTGTTGTTTTCTGCGCGATGGCCGATTCTGCAAAGGCTCCCGCTTTCCAGCTGCACATGCGTGCTGGAAGCCGTCTGAGGCGCGCGACGAAATGGCCGCCCACCTTCATCACATACGTTCATAGAGACGAGAGGAAGTTCTGCAATGGAGCTTGTAAAATCACTGCCTGATGTGTTCGATGATTTTGCCGAGGCGCGTCAGCAGGCGTTTCTGGGAGTGAAGGCCCTGAAAGACAAAGACGTTCCCGTGGTGGGAATCTACTGCACGTATTTCCCGCATGAACTGGCCATGGCGTTTGGCGCTTCGGTGGTTGGCTTGTGCTCGGTGTCGGACGAAACCATTCCCGACGCCGAAAAGGATCTGCCGCGAAACCTGTGTCCGCTCATCAAATCGAGCTACGGTTTCGCCAAAACCGACAAGTGCCCGTTCTTCTACTTTAGCGACCTGGTAGTGGGAGAGACTACCTGTGACGGCAAGAAGAAGATGTATGAACTCATGGCACAGTTGGGCAAGGACGTGTACATCATGAACCTGCCGAACTCGCAGGATGCCGACGCATTGGCTCTGTGGCGCGCCGAGATTGTGAAGATGAAGGAGTACCTCGAGCATAAGTTCGACGTGACCATCACCGAGGAAGCGATCGCTGAGGCAATCCGCGTAAACAACGAGAATCGTCTGGCTATGAAGAAGCTAACCGATGTGATGCTGCATGACCCGGCACCCATCACGGGTGGCGACTTGTTTAACGTCATGTATGGCGTAGGCTTCAAGTTTGACAAGGCTGAATCGACAACTGAGCTGAATGCTATTGCCGACAAGATTGAAGCTGAATACGCTGAAGGCAAAATGCAGCCCAAGAAGCCGCGCATTCTCATAACTGGCTGCCCGATGGGCGGCGTGACCACCAAGGTTTTGAAGGCCGTAGAGGACAACGGTGGCATCGTGGTGGCGTTTGAAAACTGCTCAGGCACGAAGTCGTTCGATCGTTTGGTCAACGAGGATGATCCTGATGTGTACCATGCGCTCGCCGAGCGTTACCTGAATATCGGGTGTTCGGTGATGACGCCGAACCCGAACCGTTATGAGCTTATGGGTCGACTCATCGATGAGTACCACATTGACGGCGTAGTGGAGATGACGCTGTCGGCATGCCACACCTATGCGGTGGAAGCGAAGTCTATTGAGAAGTTCGTAAACGAGGAAAAGGGCTTGCCGTACCTGCAGATAGAAACCGACTACTCGACCTCCGATGTGGGACAACTGAACACGCGCGTCGCTGCGTTCATCGAAATGCTGTAGGGGTTCGACATCTCATTTATTTAGCTACACCGCATTCCATTTAGGGTTGCGTTGTTTGAAAAGGGCCTATGGAAGCCACATAATCGGGTTCCATAGGCCCTTCGCTTCCTGAAATGGTTGTCAATTTGCTGATAGACAGAAGTTAGGCCCCGAGTTGCAGTCTTAAACGACCTCTCGGAGTCCGTATAGTTTCTGTAGGTGATATCGGGCAGCAAAACGCTAAAACAAGCGTGTACTTCGTACATTACCTATTCAACACAGAGTGCTGCGCCGATAGCACCGGCGAAACGAGCTCGGGGGTCGGTGGTTACCGGCGCTTTTAGGTGCGATGAAAGCCGTTCGATGATGTAGTTGTTCTCACACAGGCCTCCGGTGAGGAAATACTGCTCGGCGCTAATCTGAGAAGCGAGTGTGCACACCTTCGACACCACGGATTCGATAACACCGTTGGCAATGTCTTCGCGTGCAGCTCCCTTCCCAATAAGGCTGATAACCTCGCTCTCGGCAAACACAGTACACATGCTCGAAATGGTGGTCGGCTTGCCATTGCGTGCGAGTGCGGACAGTTCGTCTTGAGTGACGGCCATACGGTTGGCCATGATTTCCAGGAACTTGCCCGTACCGGCCGAGCACTTATCGTTCATGAGGAACTTCACCACGCGCCCGCCGCGCAAGTTGATAATCTTGGTGTCCTGACCACCAACGTCGAGCACTGCGCCGTCGCCCCCGAACAAAAACGATGCTCCCTTACCGTGACAGGTGATTTCGGTAACCACCTTATCGGCATAAGGAACAGCCACTCGGCCATAGCCAGTAGCGATAACGGGTAGTTCCTGCACGTCGTAGCCATGGTCCGCGAAATCCGCTGCCACGCGTTCGGCGGCGTCGACACTGCTGAAGCCGGTTGGGCATACGAGTGTGTAAGCGAGCTCTTCTCCATCGAGTGCGACCGCCTTTGTGGCGGTTGATCCAATATCGATACCAATGCGAATCATGGTTCTCCTCAAAGGGGTGCAGGAATGGTTAATACAAATCGACGGTGTGAACACCTTCGTAATCAAGCTGGTGGGTAGTGCATGCACGAAGCAGTTCGTCGCGTTTGTCGGTGGGCGCGCACCACGACAGGCCACATCCGGCTGAGATCGCCGAGGGAACGGGAATCATCCTGCCGGGCAAGTTGTAACTGCGGGCAGCCTCTTCGAAGGCCATAGCGGCTTGTGTGGTGGGGAAGGTAAGCACCGTATGCGGCGTTTTCTTGCGCAGTGCCATAAGCTATTCCTCTGCCGCAATCTCGCGCAGCGCGCACACGGCTGCGTCGACGTCGGCGTCGGTGCTAAACCAGCCGAAGCTGAAGCGAACGGCTCCGCGGTCGCTTGTTCCCAGTGCCTCGTGCATGAGTGGGGCACAGTGGGCACCTGCACGTGTGGCAATGCCGTAGTCGACAGACAGGGCGTCTGCTACTTCAGACGAGTCATAGTCGCGTACGTTCAAACATACGATGGCCGATGGGCTGCCGTCGCCATACACGGTAATGCCGTCGATAGTCTCAGCCGCTTCGCGCAGGCGTGCAGCAAGGCCGTGCGTGTGTTCGCCGATTACTTCAACCCCTTCGCGCAACACGAATTCGACACCGGCTTTCAAGCCAGCAATGCCATGAGCATTAATGGTGCCAGCTTCCAGCGAGTCGGGCATACTGGAGGGGTGATGCTTGTCGTAGCTGTGTACACCGGTGCCGCCAACCTTTAGCGGGCGGATACACACACCTTCGGCAACACACAAACCACCAGTACCCTGAGGGCCGTAGAGTCCTTTGTGGCCGGTGAAACACAGCACGTCAATGCCATCTGACGTCATGTTGATGGGTGTGCTACCAGCCGTCTGAGCGGCGTCCACAACGCAGAGTGCCCCATGTGCATGCGCCATAGCTGCCAAGCGTGCGATGTCATAGACCTGACCAGTGAGGTTTGAGGCATGGGTGACAGCAATGAGCTTCGTGTTTTCTTGGAACAGCTCTTCGAAGCGCTCATAGGATAGGGTTCCGTCGGTCGCGATGGGTGCTATGGATAGTTCAACGCCAGCTTCCTCTTGCAGGCGGTAGAGCGGCCGAAGGACGGAGTTGTGCGAGGCTGCGGTGGTGATGGCATGATCGCCTGCGCCTAGAAGGCCACAAAGGGCGATATTGAGCGCCTCAGTTATGTTCGATGCGAAGGCGACGCTCGACGCGCTTGGCGCACCGAAGAGTTCGGCGCACCGAGCGCGTGCTTGATAGACGGTGACACCAGCATCGAGCGAAGCCTCGTGCGCTCCACGGCCTACGCCACCGAATCCGTTAATGGCGGCGCATACTGCTTCGGCCACCTCGGGCGGCTTCTGCATTGTTGTCGCTGCGTTGTCCAGGTAGATCATGAGTGCCTTTCGTGCGTTTGTTGATGCAGGGCGTCATACGGATAGGTGCGGGCGCATCCGTTATGGACGGATGATGGCTCCGGCTTCCATCTGGGTTTCCACGATGACGTACATGTTGGTGGGTTCGCCAACAGCAAGTTTGTCGGACAGCTCGAAGTTTTGTAGGCAGGTGCCGCACGACAAGATAGTCACGCCGGAATCGGCGAGGCTACGCAGGTCATCGAGCGATTCGCTGCCCTCGCACGTAAGCTTGACGCCACTGTTATAGAACAGCACGGCGCTCGGCAGTGTGTCTTGCTGCGTGAGAGCGAAGATGAATCCCTTCATGAGCGTTGCGCCCAGCTTGTCGTCACCTGAGCCCATGAGGTTCGATGAGATGACCACAACCGGCTTCTTTGCCGGCGCAGTCGCATCGGCATCGACCTCGGGTGCTGTTTGAGCGCACAGCGATTCGGCGGTTGCCGTAATGCGCACGGCGTATTTGGCTTCAGCCAGCTGCTCGCTTTCGGCGGTGCAGCGTTTCTTTGCGGCGAAGTTCTTCAGGTTGGTGACGGCGGTCTCGTTGTCGACAAGTACCTCAAGCGTTCCCTCACCCATAACCTCAAGGGCGTTTTTCGCCTTTACTACGGGAAGCGGGCACTTATCGCCCAAAGCATCAACAGTCATGTCCATGATCATCAGGTCCTTTCTTCTTGTTGCGGCAGCATAGTTGCGGCCAGGTTTCCATCATTATCGTGTACGGCGCTTTTGTATGCGCTTTTATACGGGACGTAGGAAAATCATACGTCTTGACAAGTAGTGCATCAGCAATAACGATCCCTTGCAGGATCGATAGCGTTTTGTACGCGTACAACCCCGTTCGTAGCGATGCCGCGCTCGCTTGCAAGCGCGAGCACGGCATCGGAAGTATCACAGGGAACCAAAAGCGACGTGCCGCATGACGCGTGCGTGTCTGCTTGGCGTGGTGTGGGCGCAATGCGCGCTTCTACACCAGCTTCTTTGCATGCTTCGAAGAGCGCCCACACGTCGGTGTGCGTTTTCAGAAGCGCGTAACAGCGGACGTTTCGCGAAAGCGGCATTGCGGCTCTACCCCAGCATCTCCACAAATGCGCCGATGCGGGTGCGCAGCTGCTCGGCGTCGTTGTCAGCGTAATCGGTTTCCAGGCTCAGGCACGGAATGCCCTCTTCGGCCAGCAGATCGGCGACGCTTTGCTTTTCGATGTTGTACAACGTGCAGAACTTGAGGTTGCAGTCGATAACGCCGTCGACATTATATTCCTTCGCCTGACGGACGATGTCCTCAAGACGGCCCGGATTAGGCGTGAAGCATGCGCAGTTATTCTTCATGTAGCGCTCAGATAGCGCCATGAACTGCTCATCGAGCATGGTGCCAGACTCATCAACCTGGTTCTCGAAGTAACGCGATCCGGTGCACATGTCCTCGCACACCACCACAGCGCCGCTCGTTTCGATAATGTGGTGCAGCTTCCAGTTAGGAATGGCCAACGGTGTGCCGGTAACCATGATACGCTTGGTGCCTGCCGGGAACACGCCTACGCCGTCGGCGATGCGCTGCTCGAGCTCGTCGGCCAGTTTGTTGGCCATCTCGGCACAGCGAACCGGATCGTCGAAGAAGGCGATCTGAATCATAAGCAGGGCATCTTTGCCGCTGATGGGCACTGGATCGGCCTTGCGGCAGTCGTAGACACGCTTGAGCGCTGCACGCTTGGCGTTGATTACCTTGATAGCTTCAGCTAGATTCTCAGCCGTGAGCGTAACACCGGTTACCTCTTCGACCTTCGCGGCGAAAGCGGCAATTTCTTCCTTCCATTTCTCGATGTCGCATGGGCGTTTCATCTGTGGCATGTCCATGATGTAGGTTTCTTTGTCGGCGCCCAGCACCTCGTAGGCTTTCTTCTTGCCATCACACGTGGTTTCGCCCACGTACATGTCGGATACCATGAAGTACGGGCAGGTCTTGCCGAAATGCGCGCCCAGAGACGCCTTGATCAGCGGGCACGTATCGGAAGGAATGTGCTTCTCGCCATCAGGCACCCAGAATTGCGATCCGCCACACAGGCCGGTGACGGCACCGTTGCAGGCAACAACCACCTCGTCGGGCACGAACACACAGAACGTGCCGAACACCTTGCGGCCCTCTTTCTTCATCTCGATAAACTCGGCGGGGCGAATGCCATGGATACCAGACACCACGAAATCATAGAACGCCATGTTTTCGGGCCGGTTTTCCTGGGAAAGGTACGTGTCGCCGAATGCTACGGGCAGCGCGTCGCACAGCAGGTCGTGGGTTTCGAGGTCCATGCCAAGTTCTTCCCACATCGGATGGTAGTCAGTCATGAGCTTCATCTCTTTCATTGTTGTGTGCCGGGCGTTGCGCATCGTTGCAACTGCCGCTTCGTGCGGCCCCGGGCGTCTCGTCTCGAAATGCAGAAAGTAGGGTGGAGGCACAGGCGTATCTACGCGAGGCTTCCGGCGCAGAATGGCAGCACCGCAACCACCCGCGCCGGACTACGCAGAATTTGCCGACATGGTGGTAGCTTGCTGCTGCATGCCAGTATAGCCGCATTAAAGGTGCTGTACAGGTTTGAAACGCTCGAAACGAGAAATCATTCACGCTCGTAGTGTCTCATGGTGCTTATGGTTGCGCCAGTTGATTAAGAGGTGGCTGATTAGGCTGATTAAGTTGTGATACGCAGATGATTCGATGCAACCTTTTTAGAAAAGAGCTTCTCCTGTGTGTTTCGTTGTACAATACGACACCTTAAAGCCGCGCATTCGTGCGGCTCTTTGTGCTGTCTTGATACGCTCCGGAATTAAAGCAGGCCGATTTGGTGCCATTCAGGGCTGCGCTGTGTTATCTGAGGCTACTTATCGCGATCCGATGCTTCTCATATGAAAGGACGCTCATGCTCATAGATTCGCTCTCCTTTGTTCTCGAGCAATCAGGTTGTCTTGAGGGTTTCTGGGGCAAGCTCGATGCAGGTGATGACGCTTCCATCGGTGTTGCCGCATCGGCGCGTCCGTTCATGGTGGCGGCGCGCTTTGCCGCGCATCCACAGACGACGCTTGTGGTAGTTGCCGGTGAGGATGCGGCGCTGTCGTTCTACCGCGGTGTCGTGGCGTATTTGGGGGAGGGTAGAGTACTTCGTTTTCCTGAGCGCAGCGATTACCCCTTCGCACCGAAGCCGGTAAACATGCGTCAGGTTGGCATGCGAACTGAATGTATGCATGCACTCGCCTGTGGGCGTAAGGTTGTGGTAGTGGCATCGGCTCGAGCACTCCTGCGCGCGTTGCCACCAGCTGCAGCCGGGGCGTGGCGACCCATAACACTTGCATCAGGGTGCGAGCTTGCTAGCATGGAAGATGCTGGCCCGCTTTCCGTGTGCGATCTCGACGATTTAATCGACTGCCTTGAGTCTATTGGCTACGCGAACGTAGGCGAGCTTGACGGCCCCGGTACCTTCTGTGTGCGTGGCGGCACTATCGATGTGTTCCCGGGCAATATGGTGTATCCGGTTCGGCTCGACTTCTTCGGCGATGAACTCGAGGAAATACGCCGTATCGTGCCGGCAACTGGACAGACGATATCGACGCTTTCGAGCGTGAATATCTATCCAACGCGTGAGTTTAAAGCCGATGCCTCAGGCATTGCTCGCGCGCGGAGTCGCTTGATAAATCCTGCACGCACTAATCCCGCATTGCGCGACGTGCTGGAGAAGCTTGACGGCGGACTTCGCTTCGACGGAGCTGATGTGTTGCTTCCCTACCTGTATGATCGTACCGTTTCGCTGGGTGATTACCTGCCTGCCGAAGCATGTACCGTGCTGATCGAGCCCCGGTCGCTCGTTGATGACGCAGTGCATACGAGAGAGGACATCGAAGGGCGCGCACGGGGCAGCCACATCGCGCTCGATGGACTGTACTTGCAACCTGCAACGCTTAGTTTCGGCACGAATCAGCGTGCGACGTACGTGAGCATCATGACGGCGGGAAGCCAAATCGATGCCGACCTTCCGGTGAAGCGCACCGAAGTGGCGAGGCACCCTGACAAGCTGTTCGGTAGGCTGCGGACGCTGCTCGATGGTGGCAACATGGTGGTGCTGAGTGTGCCGAACCCCCGCGCTCGTCACGACATGAAGCTGACACTTGTTGATCACGAGCTTCCCATATTAGAGGTTGCCAACGTGGACGAACCCGGTGATCCGGGTGCGGCGAAGCGCAGGTTGCGCCGCGGCGTGGTGAACGTGGTGGATGTGGACGTTCCTTTGGGACTCATCATTCCGAAGGCGCGTTTGGGGATTGTGAGCATCGCTGACACACAAGGCAGCGTCACACGCGCACATCGTCACATTGACATGACCGAAATCACCTTCCCGTACAAGCCCGGTGATTATGTGGTACATGCTGCCCATGGTGTAGCGCTGTTTAAGGAGCTTGTGCGCCGAGAAGTTGACGGCACCGAGCGCGATTACCTGTACCTTCAGTACGCCGAGAGCGACAAGTTGTTTGTTCCTGTCGAACAGCTCGATCGCGTGACCCGCTATGTGGGACCTGAAGGTGCAAGTCCGCGCCTTACACGGCTGAACACAAGCGACTGGTCACGCGCGCTGGCAAAAGCGCGTAAGGCCACGCGTAAACTCGCGTTCGACCTGGTAGACGTGTACACGCGACGCGCGAGCGTTCAGGGTTATCGTTTTTCTGGCGATACGCCGTGGCAGCGCGAGATGGAATCGGCCTTTCCCTACCGCGAAACTCCCGATCAGCTTGCTGCCATTGCCGATGTGAAGGCCGACATGGAATCGGCAAAGCCAATGGATCGCTTGGTGTGTGGCGACGTAGGGTTTGGCAAAACAGAAGTTGCCCTGCGTGCGGCGTTTAAGGCCACACAAGACGGCAAGCAGGTGATGGTGCTCTGTCCGACTACTATTCTGGCACAGCAGCATTTCGCAAGCTTCAAAGACCGTTTTGATCCCTTCGGTGTGCGTGTTGAAGTGCTCTCTCGTTTCCGCACGCCACAGCAGCAGGCAGCAGCGCTTGTTGGGTTTGCCGCCGGCGAGGTGAACGTGCTCGTGGGCACACACCGCCTGTTGTCGCGCGATGTGAACCCGCACGATTTGGGACTGGTGGTCATCGACGAGGAACAGCGGTTCGGCGTGGGGCATAAAGAACAACTGAAAAACCTGCGAGAAAGCGTCGATGTGCTTACGCTGTCGGCCACGCCCATTCCCCGTACCATGCAAATGTCGCTTTCTGGTGTGCGTGATATGAGTCTCATTCTCACGCCGCCCGATGATCGCCGCGCTGTTGAGGTACATGTGGGGGAATGGGACCCCGACCTGGTGAGTGCTGCCATCCGTCGCGAACTGGCGAGAGGTGGCCAAGTGTACTACGTGAGCAATCGTGTGCGCTCTATTGAGGAAGCGGCTCGTCGCGTACAAGAGGCTGCTGGCGAGGCGCGTGTGGGAGTTGCACACGGCCAGATGGCAAAAGACCAGCTGGAGCACGTGATGGAGGATTTCGCCGCTGGCGAACTCGATGTACTGGTGGCTACCACTATCATTGAAAGCGGTATCGACAACCCGCGCACGAATACGCTGGTGATAGAAGATTCGCAGCGCTTGGGATTGGCGCAGATGTACCAGCTGAAAGGGCGCGTGGGTCGTTCATCGGTGCAGGCGTACGCTTACTTTATGTTCCCAGGCAAGGTGACGCTTACCGAAGAGGCAACGGCTCGCTTAACAGCACTTTCCGAGCATCAGGACTTGGGTAGCGGTATGCGTATTGCCATGCGCGATCTTGAGATCCGAGGGGCAGGCAGCCTGCTAGGAGCCGAGCAATCGGGAAACATGTCGGCGGTTGGTTTCGACTTGTTTGCGCAGATGCTCGAGGCAGCTGTTACTGCCACGCGTGAAGGCGATCCGAAGGCAGGCGAGGGGTTGCCGCCGGCGCTTTCCGACATTACGGTAAACGTGCCGGGACATGCGTATCTTCCCGAAGAGTACCTGCCCGACACCGACGAGCGCGTGCTGTGGTACCGCAAGTTAGCGTATGCGAGCACGCTTGCTGCAGTTGATGATGTGGAACGCGATTTGACTGCCAAGCACGCCGACATGCCCGCAGCGGCACGCAACTTACTAGCGAAAGCGCGTATTAAGGCGCTTGCCGCTGAGCGGCACATCAGCATGGTATCGGTTGTTGCCGGGCGCTTAGTGGTGGAGCCAATTGACGTTCCACGCGATCGTATGACGGCGCTGCGACGCAGCGGTGGGCGGTATATGGCTGACAAACGCAAGTTGCAGCTGCCATTACGGTATTTCAAGCTCGAAGAGGGCGATTGCCTACTAGGCCCCGTGTACCGCTTTTTGTGCGAGCTGGTTGGTGAAGAAGGTACGGCAATACGCTGATCGGTGTTGTCAGCAAAGGTTCATCGCGTTTGTTTCAAAACGGCAACGTGCATGTTCGTGGCTTGACAAGCGATGCAACCTCGGTAGAATGAATGTTCGTACCCCGGTTATTTCGTGGTACAGGCACGTTGACAAGGTGGAGCCACGCTGTTTCCGCTCGTGTACGGCACAACGCCGATTCATGGGGGCGACTGGTTTCGACATGGTATGTTTGAGATGAGGAGCAGGTCGTGGTCTCCTCGCCACGTTAAACAGGGGTACCGTCAAGTTAATTGGCAAGAACAACACTCAGAGCGCACCTGCGCTCGCCATGGCCGCTTAATAACCGAGCCAGGCTGTCGGCTGCGGGAGGTCCCCGACTCGCAGTTCGGCATCATCTAAGGGGAATGCTCCTTGGTACGTAGTCGGTATGACCAAGGAAAAGATAGAACCGGCTGGGACGTGCCCCGCTTGTTTGTGGGCTTGGGCGCTCCGAGACTCGACCATAAACTAAGCTTGTAGAGCCTCATGGAGAATGTAGTATGGACCGGAGTTCGATCCTCCGCGCCTCCACCACAGGAGAATGAGACGAACTATTTTCATTTGAGGATAGTTCGTCTTTTTTCTGCGAGGTTCCCCTATCACTGTGACAATCTGACCTGTAATCACATTGAGATTCAAGCAGCTTTCTCTGTCTTGAAACGAAAGGAGCCTCTCATGCTTTCGGAAGACATGACTGTAGAGCAGATTTCCGAATACTTCAGTGGCGACAAGTTTGCTACTCAGGCGGCCGGTTGCCGCGTGGTGGAAGGGTCGCGCGGACATGCTATCTGCGAGATGGAGCTCGCACCCGTTCATTACAACGCGCAGGGCGGCGTGATGGGCGGTGCTATTTTTACGCTGGCTGATTTCGCGTTAGCGATCGCATGTAACATTGGCGAGGAACCCACGGTGTCGGTGAGCAACACCATCGAATTCATGAGTGCGTGTAAGGGAACCAAGCTCATCGCCGAATGCTCAGTTGATAAATCTGGCCGCAAGCTGGGATTCTACACGGTTGACGTGCGTGATGACACCGGCCGCGCCGTAGCTCGTATGAGCGCAACTTGCTTCCGATAGAAAAGGAATCGGGCGGCGCATTACGTGCCGCCCGCATGACATACACACGACGTGCGCTTGTAAGCTACTTCTTTAGCAGACTCTTGAAATCGAATGCTTTCATGATGTCATCGTAAGCGCCTTTAAACTCACTCGCTACAGCGGCTCCCTCCTTGAACACGACGTTCATGTCCTTAGTGGCGCTGGCAACACCTTCACGTGTGATTCCTAAATCGTATTCGTCGATGATGTCTGTTACTCGCACAGGCTCTTCTTCTTCGGCGTAGTAGTACTCAACCTCTTCGCCATCTTCCATGACGATGATACCGATTTCTACATCGTCCTCGTCAACGATGTAACCAACGATGTCGCTCTCATCAAACTCGAGCTCGATGGTTTCTTCTTCATTCGCGCTCTCATCTATTGTGCATTCGTTTTCTTCGAGCGCACTCTCGTTCTCGTCTACCGTGTTCTCATCCTCGTCTGCTATGCTCGTGCTCGTCATTTCATTCTGCTCAAGCTGATCGTTTTCGTAGGTCATGGGGTTGCACTCCTTAACTCATGGGCTTCCCTAGCGCAGGCGCATCTTCATGGCGCGCTCGATCTCGCGCTTCGCATCGCGCTCAGCCATTGCCGCGCGCTTATCGTAGAGCTTCTTGCCGCGACCAATAGCAATTTCAACCTTTACCAGGGAATTCTCTTTGAAGTACATCTTCGTGGGAACGAGCGCCATACCCTTCTCGGCCGTTTTTCGCTCCAATTCGCGGATTTCCCTACGGTGAAGCAGTAGCTTACGCTTGCGATCGGGGTCGTGGTTGGCTATATTGCCGTTCGAAAACGGCGGGATGTGAACACCATGCAACCACACTTCGCCATGCCGTACGAGCGCGAAGCTGTCGGTTATCTGACAGTTGTTCTCACGAAGCGAGCGCACCTCGGTTCCTGTGAGTTCGATGCCGGCCTCAAAACGCTCGAGCAGCTCGTATTCGAACGACGCCTTTTTGTTTTTCGCGATAAGCTTTTGTTCCCGTTTCATAGGGTTACCGATCGCTGTTCATGCCGGGAACGAAGCACGTATTGCTGTCAAGGTCGCGAACGAAGCGCACCAGCAAACGTACGGTGTTCTCAACGTCGTCAAGGCAAACCACCTCGGTGGGGGTGTGCATGTAGCGCAGCGGTACCGACACAAGCCCCGTGGGAATGCCTGAGCGCGTTACCTGAATAGCACGTGCGTCGGTACCCGTAACGCTTGGCTCAGCCTCAAGCTGATAGCTAATGCCTTCTGCTTCGGCAGCAGCCACCAAGCGATCAAACACGACGGGGTTGATATTCGGACCACGGGCAATCACCGGACCCGAGCCGCAGACGACCTTGCCGTACTTTGACTGCTCGATACCCGGATAATCGGTTGCATGTGTAACATCAAAGGCAACTGCAACGTCGGGGGCAACCCCATAAGCCGAGGTCATAGCTCCACGGGTGCCAATTTCCTCCTGCACAGTTGCCGCCATAACGAAGTCGCCCGGCTGACGCTCGTCGCCACTGGCCAGCTCTTCAAGTACGCGAGAGAGAATCCACACGCCGCACTTGTCATCGAAGGCGCGCGAGACAGCCATGTTCTCGCCGATACGTTCGTAGCCCACGCCAAACGTCGCCGTGTCACCAATGCGAACCGACGCCTTCACCTTATCAGCGGGCAGACCCAAGTCGATAACCAGCTGGTCGATGGGAGTAACGTTTTTACGTTCATCGGGCTTAATGAGGTGTATTGGCTTTCGTCCAACTACGCCGCGCAAATCGCCATCCTTGGTGTGTACGTCAATGCGAAGGCCCGGCAGAATGGCAGCGTCAACCCCTCCCACGGCGGCAACGGACAGAAAGCCCTCATCTGAAATGTAGGTGACCATAAGGCCAATCTCGTCCATGTGTGCGGCCATCATCACAGACGGTCCCGCGCCGCGTCCTTGCAACAGGGCGTGAACTGACCCCATGGTGTCCGTTCGAACCTCATCAGCAGCAAGACCGACATATTGACGTATGATGTTGGCAATAGGAACTTCTGATCCTGTTACCGACGGGGTTTCCAGCAGCGTTTCCAAATATGCTTCATGTTCGTTTTCCATTACCAGTACTCCTTCCTCTGCGCGCGCTTGCGCGTTGGCGCCGGTGCGCGGAAATCGAGTTCAAGCTGTTCATTGCACGAGTTCGACACCGTGGTCTTGCGGCTCACGCGATCGATGGTGTAGGACACCGCTTTCTTTCCGTAAAGCTCGAGCATTTTAAGCCGGGCATCGCGCATGTTACCCTTTGATCCCGCCCGCGAATTGCTCTCAAATTCGAATAGGCCCTTCGCGCGGTTGTCCGACGCCTTGGGGGAAGAGTAGTGTGCGATGTACGTTTGCATGAACAGTTTGAGCTTCCTCGGGACTTTCCCGGACTGCGGCTTCTTGATCGATCGTGATTCTAGCACGCCTACCTCGCGCGCACCCGTCGCATTCGAAACGCTTTGGAAATGAACAGGGAAATGAACAGGCGAAGGAGGGTAAAAGGAAAGGGCGTAAAGCATGTGTGTGAGGTGGTATACTCGCACCTCGAGAAAAACGTTCCTGTGGCATGAAAGGCGCGCGGTTATGCTTTCCATTGTTCAATCACCCGATCCACTGCTAAACCAAGTTTGCGAACCCTGTGATCTGTCGGATAAGAGTCTGAAACGCCTTGCGAAGCAGATGGAGTACGCAATGTATGCCAACGACGGTTGCGGCATCGCTGCGCCTCAGGTGGGCGTACTGAAGCGACTGATCGTCATTGACTGCGACCAAGAAACTGAGCGTAATCCCATTGTGTTAGTGAACCCCACCATTGAAGAGCTTCAGGGTGAGCCGGTTACCGATGAAGAAGGTTGCCTGTCATGTCCTGGCGTGTCGGTACCCGTCGCGCGCAAGCCGTGGGCACGCGTTCGCTATTACGATCTGGACGGCGAGCTGTGGGAGATCGAAGGCGACGGGCTTTTGGGGCGCTGCCTTCAGCACGAGATTGATCATCTTGAGGGGCGCACGCTGTTTGAAAGCTGCGATCCGTTGGTGCGCTTGCAGGTGCTGAAAGAGTATGAGCAGGCGAAAGCGGCGGGTGCAGTGCCCGGCGAAACCTCCGTTTCGAAGGTACGCTAGCATGCGCGTTGTGTTTATGGGAACACCTGAGTTCTCAGCGTGTATTCTTGAATCGCTGGCCGCTCACCACGACGTAGTGGGTGTATACACGCGCCCCGACGCCGTGCGCGGGCGGGGCCGTGCGCTTATTGCGTCGCCGGTGAAGAAAGTGGCACAGGAGCTGCGGATCCCGGTTTTCACGCCGAATTCGCTTCGCAGCGATGAAGCTGTTCGTGAACTTGCCGAACTTCAGCCCGATATCGTGTGCGTTGCCGCGTACGGAGCCATTCTTCCCGCTCGTATTCTTGAACTGCCGCGCTTCGGGTGTGTGAACGTGCATGCGTCATTGCTTCCGCGTTGGCGCGGTGCCGCTCCAATTGAGAGGGCTATCCTCGCTGGTGACGAACAAGCGGGCGTGTGTATTATGCGTATGGAGGAAGGGCTCGACACCGGTCCGTATTGTGTGCACCGCGCAACACCGGTGGGGGAGAAAACAGCTTGCGAATTGACGCGTGAGATGGCGGAATTCGGCGCACAGGCACTGCTTGAGGCCCTGGATCTGCTTGAACAGGATAAGGTTATTTGGAAGGACCAAGGCGATAGCGGCCTTGAATATGCGAATAAGGTGGAGCCAGGCGAGCTGAACCTCGCGCCTACTGATTCGGCGGAGGTTGCGCTGCGGAAGGTGCGTGCGTCAAGTGACGCCCATCCTTCGAAGTGCTTGATTGCCGGGAAGAGCGTTCGCGTGCTTATTGCGCGGCGGGTACATGAGACACCCGACGTGTCGCTGGGACAAGTGGCGTTTGTGACCAAGCGGCTATATCTGGGCTGCTCGGATGGGGCGATCGAGGTCACTGAGCTGAAACCCGACGGAAAGAAAACTATGGAAGCGCGAGCCTTTGCAGCTGGCGTGCAGGATATTAAATCGGGACGAATCGCATGGGAGGCATTGCGTGACTGAGAACGTGCAGGGGAATAGGCGCTTTGACGGCAAAAACAGGGATCGTGGGGCTCGCGAGGATCGTGGGCAGTACCGATCGGGTCATAACGATCGCGGGCGTCGCGATGAGCGCGGTGAACGCAGTGAACGTGGACGCCGCGGCGTCCACAACGATCGTCATGGCAACCGAGACAACAACCCCCCAACGCGCGCGACGGGCACAAGTGCTAGTAAGGCGACGCCAGGCCGAAAGGCAGCATTGCAGGTGCTTCGTATCGTCCGTGAACGCGATGCATTCGCGCAGGATGTAATAGCCAAGCACATTGACCGGTCGTCCATGAGTATTGAAGACCGTGCGTTTGCTACGAAGCTTGTGCTGGGCGTGGTAGGTTCTGTTGGTACTGTCGATGAGGTTCTCAACCGTGCGCTTAACAATCCGACGGACATTCAGCCCGATGTTCGCGATGCTTTGCGCATTAGCACCTACGAGATAATCTTCCTCGAGAAGGAACCTTATACGGCTGTTGATCAGGGGGTTGAGCTTGTTCGCTCCTTTGAACCAAAGGCGACTGGGCTTGCTAATGCGGTGCTACGTAAGGTAGTGGCTGAAAAGCGGTCGTTCCCTTACGGCGATCCGCGCACTGACTTGAGCGTGTTCGCGCGCTTACATGCTTTCCCGCTGTGGCTTGCCGAAGCACTCGTTCGCGATCTTGAGCCGCAAGCCGCACGCGACTTCATGGCAGCGTCGAACGAACCCGCACCGGTTTTCGTTGCGGTAAATGCAGCACGTACTGAAGATGACGAGGTTGTGTCCGAGCTGACTGCGGCAAAAGGTGAGCCGCAACCAGTCGTGTTCGGTGATGAGGCTATTCCTGGATGCTACCGGATTAAGAGCGGGCGAGTGCTGGTTGATGGGCGCATTGATCGCATACTCGGGCAGGGTAAGCTGATCGTTTCTGATGCGTCGTCTCAAACAGTGGCGAACATGGTGTTGCCCGACGAGCTTCCGAAAAGCTTTCTTGAGATTGGTGCGGGTAGGGGAACGAAAACCATCTTGATTCAGAGTGCGGCACAGCGGAAATACGGCCGTCAGATCGATCAGTACGTGGCGCTTGATAACTTGAAATACAAGACTGAGCTTGTTCGCGAGCGCGCCGATCGCTGTGGTGTGCAGCTTTCCGATGCACTTACTGCAGATGCGACATGTTTGGACGAGTCTTTGGGCGAAGCGGTGTTCGACGTGGTGTTTATTGATGCTCCCTGCACGGGGGTAGGAACACTTCGTCGTCATCCTGAGATTCGTTGGCGCTTAAAACCAGAAGCGTCTGAGCAGATGGCTGAAGTGGGGCTTGCCATGCTCCGCTCGGCTGCTTCGCATGTGAAGCCCGGCGGGGTGCTCGCGTATGCCACCTGCACCGTGCTTAAGCGGGAGAACATCGACGTGGTGAAGAGCTTCCTTGCAAGCGACGAAGGTTCAGTGTTCGATGTTGCCCCACAGGGTCTGTTCGCTCCAAAGCTCACACCGGGCTCACCTGACGCCCACTTCTGCGTGAAGCTGATAAAGCGCATGTAACTGCATTTCATTCTGGGTGTGACAAGGTGTCACGATGTAGTGAACAACGAAGGTGAGGGTTTCAAGAGTTGGATTTCTCTGAGTCACAAAGGCGCAGATTCTGAACTTATGAGCCACTTCGAGTCGCTATTCAAACACGCCTCTTCGCACACCTACCTCAGGACTCCAAGGATTGACGTTATAACGTGTTATAATGCATTCAACGAAAGGAGTTCTCTATGGCTACAGCAACACTCACCAAAGTTGGGAACAGTATGGCCGTTCTGCTTCCCAAGGCATTGCGGCAAGAAGCCTGCATAGAACCAGAGACACCCTTACGCATTGCCTCACCGAGGAAGGGAGTGGTGGTTATCACGTCCGTTCTCTCCGACGACGATCGTCTAGAGCGGCTTGAAACGTTTGAGCGCCGTAATATCGAACGGGAGCGCTGCGCTCGGTCTTGGCCCGAAGGAGCCACAGCGGAAGATCTCATTGCTGAGACGCGAGAGGAGCGCTACCGTGCATTCCTTGCTCTTTGATACCAACGCCCTTATCTACAGTGTTTGCACTTCTGCGCAGTATCACGAAGATGTCCAGCAACTACTCAGGTCTACGCTCGCGTCAAATGGCTGTATTTATGCTTTAGCATCATCTCTTAATGATGTTTACTACGTCCTTTGTCGGCACTATCTGAGTGAACCTGATGCGCGATCCGCTATTCGCGATATAGCAGAAACATTCGATCTTGTTGACCTTACGGGACTGTTCGTATTTGAGTCCATCGATTCCGATGAACCCGACTACGAGGACGGCCTTATCCGAGTTGCTGCTGAAGAGCTTCAAGTTAACGCCATTATCAGCTACGACAAGGCTGCCTTCAAATCATCCTTCATTCCGAAGATGACGGCCCGAGAAGCACTGGAGACTTTCTTCAGAGTTCCGCAGACCTTGACGCCTAAGCCCAGTAGAATCACACCAAATGTTACGTAGCACCTCACAGCAGCAAGACCTGCAATACCATGTTATTAGGCATGACCCTTGGGGATACAGCACGCGTCACCGACGCCCACTTCTGCGTGAAGCTAAAAAAACGAGCATAACTGCAATTCATTTGATTGTGTCAAAGCGTGAATAGTGGCAAAGGGTTGCATCTATTGTTACCATTCGACCCGCACGAGTTCCCTGGGGTATTTTTATCGTTTTGATACAATGGCTTAATAGCTGCAAGAACTTCATCGGCATTGTAGATAAGCAGCTTGACCAACGCTTTACAGACTGAGGGCGCAATGAATGAAGAACTATCTGTTTCTGAGGATGTTTCTGAAAACGACGATACCCGTGCTTTAAAGGAGTTTCTTCTCGATATTGACTGTCTCAATCCCCTTGATGAATGGGCTGATCACTTCAACCTCTTCGACGTTCTTGGTATTGCTCGCACCGAGATACGACACAGCAACGTTCTCGGGTGGCTTTTAAATCCCAATGAAAACCATGGGCTTGGGGATGCGGTTGTACGGGGGTTTCTCACCTACATTGCCACTGCTGGCTACGATAGCGTAGACATATTTGATGCTCTTCTTTTAGACTGCCAAGATTTTACAGTGTGGCGTGAGTGGCGCAGTATCGATATTTTGGTCGTTTCCGCTAAAGAGCGTTATGTTATGTGTATCGAAAACAAAATTGGCACAAGTGAACACGACGATCAACTGAACCGATATCGCAGAATTGTCGAGTCGCAATACCCCCAGTATCGCCATGCTTATATATACCTATCGCCTAATGGGGTTGCACCGAGCGACCCGCAACACTGGTGTGCTATGAGCTACCGCGTTGTTCTCGATATCATAGAGGTAGCAAAAACAAAGAACCGATTGCTCCCCGACGTGGAGCTTCTCATTGACAATTACATCGAGACAATCAGGAGGGATGTCGTGGGCGACGAACGGCTTGAACAGATTTGTGAGGAAATCTACTCCAAGCACCGCAGGGCGCTCGACCTGATCTACGAACATCGCCCCGATAAGGCATCTTCGCTTACAGCCATCATCCGTGCATGGGCCGAACAGCGCGATTCCGCAGGTCAGATCATCCTTGACAGAAGCAAGTGTAATAAGACCTATACGCGTTTCACTACACCTGGCATGACGGCGGCACTTCCCAACGCCAACGAACCAAACAGCGCCTGGAGTACTCGTAACCACTACTTCTACGAGGTAGTGAACAACGAAGGCGAGCGGTTTAATAGTTGGATTTCTCTGAGTCACAAAGGCGCAGATGCAGCGCTTTTGAGCAGATTTGAGTCGCTGTTCAAGCACGCCTCCTCATATCCCAACAGGGCAAACTGGGCTTACCACGTACCGTTCAGTACAGCTGACTGTATTGTTGATGAGGAAATGTCTGAGGATGAGATATTTCAAGAACTCGACAAGCAGCTCGAAAAGCTCATGAAGTTCGAAGCGAGAATCGCACCGCTTGTTATTGAAGACACGCGGTAGGATGGTTTTAATGAGTGTTTCCCTGGATACGTCCCGCGCTCATCCTACGGTAGAAGTCCTCGGGAATCCTGCGATGTCCGAACCCCTTTACCTCAATCCCGTTTTCTAAGGGACGGTAGATGACACGACAGTCGGCCTTTGCACCTTGGGCTACGCGGTGCTGGTAGTGGTAGGAGAACCACTGGTTAAGCCCATATTTCAGCGAGCTTGAACTTACTTGCCCCCGCACGAGGAAAGCTACAGCTTTACAGGTGCTAGCTACAGCGGCCTTGAAATCGCTTTCTTCTGGGAAGGCATAGGCAAGGAGGTAGACGTCCTCCACAAGGTGGTCGGCATCCATGGATAACCCGTCCAAACAAGCAATGGCATCTACTGCCGCTAGAAGGATATCTTCGCTAATCGCCATCTATGATCTCCGAAAGCTCTTGCTTGCGCTTGGCGAAAGCGGCGTGAGCTGCTTGCTTCAGCTCGATCCCGGTTTTTAGTTTCGCATCTTCGCGCGTCTTAAAAATCGTTTCAATCTGCGAGCGTTCGAGTTCCTGCTCCAAGAAAATGTAATATTCGACGAGTGCCTGCATGTTCTTGTCGGAGACGAGCCATGCAGCGGTATCACCCCGATCAGTCACCTCAATAATGCCTGTGTCGGGGAGGCGTTTGCGCCAGTCGGTGCCTCGGGACAACTCGGTGACGCTAATCCGTGAGCCACGTGATACCTGGTTACTCACCTTAGCGGCCCTTTCCAAAAGCTCCATTGGTGCCATTATGCTCCCTTCGTTGCTGTTATCTACACATATAATAACATAGTTAACTACGTATTTATCTAATCAGTATTTCCCCATCAAAAAGACGAGGTGCGATACATACTTGTCAGTCGCGGGATGATTGGTTTTAGAGAATGCGGTTGGGGAGAGATACTTGTTCCCCTTCAGTTAAGCACACAGCCTTTCAATGCAGAGGAAACTATACTCATCGATGAAGTTGTGAGCTTTGTCAATTCATTCAGCTCAGCGAGTGAGTTATCTGATTTCTCACATGATCTTAGTTGTTGGAACGGGAGTGTTGATGGTGAAATAATCGAGTACACCTTAAATGACGGTGAAGTGGGGCGTGCCATGTTCGAAAGAATGAACAAACTCCGATCCTTGTAATCCTTTCAACGAGTCACACACTACATATCAGCCGAAATCTTTTTATGACGATGAACCCAGATGCATTAAGGGGATACCAAGTTGCAAATTACGCGAATAAGCTGCACGTCAGGTAGCAACGGATAGTGTGCTGTCGCAATGGTTGAAGGAACATTCCCTCACGTACATCATGATCGCTTGTTTTGACTGGCTAACCTGTAGAAGTAGCTGCGAAGGGTAGTGTGCTCGTCTGGGCTATGCCTTCGCAGCATTCGTCAACAAGGCTTAAGGGAATCTCAGCAATGCTGGGTTGGTAGTGTGCTCCTATAGCCCGCGAATAGTATGAACTTGCGGTTATCGGTTAGGCTATGAGCGGGGATAGAGGGGGTACAATTGTGCTTACTATGATTCTGGCGATTGAGTTGATAGTTTGTAATTCAGTCATCTTGTGGTCAGTTATTTTGTGGGGAAAAGGTTCTGAAAGGGGCAAGTGAAAATGGCTTTTGGGAAGGTCCGAAATAGACTTGGAAGCGCTGCTGGCAACGCGATTGAGAAGGCGAAGGAGCAAGGCGGAAAGGCGGTTGTAGTAGCAAAAGAAGGTGCTTTTCACGTTGCCGACAAGGCACAAGAGACTAGTTTCGAGCTCCGTAAAAAGTACTACAATCCACTTTCCCCCGAGGAATTCTTTGACCCTGAATTCGATCTCCCGCGACTTATCGTTATCGAGGATGAAGATGAGAAAAAGGGCGTTGACATCTTTGAAGGCACGATTGGCTGGTTAACGACAGATGCTGGTATGGAAGTACTCCATCTTTTTGGTGTGGCGGTAGAGAATAGCGGTATATCATTCTGTCCGCTTCCCTCGTATGGTGCTGTCTACTATTGCAATGGATTCGGGAATGATAATCGCTACTTGCGTCTTGATCGCTACCTTGATACCGTGCGTGAAGAGATGATGTCGGAGCTCAAACAAATTGCCCATAAACTTGGTGCTCGCGAGTGTCGACTTGAGAGCGTTGAAGAGTCAAAGTTAGTCATCATACGTAATAAGAAGGCGAAGGGCAACGTTCGTATCTTAACTGATGCCGGACGCGTTGATGGCTCGGCAGAAGCTGCTTTCGATCAGGAGAATTCACATACCCGAAAGCGCACAATGCTCTTTCAGCAGAAGTTCGAGGGTAATGCAGTTCCCCAGCAACCTGAGCTTCATTGGTATTCCCAGAACAAAGAGATCCTTTCGCTCATTGAGTCGCGACTTACGGGAAGCAAACTCAACGTCACATCTTCCTATTGCATCACAGTTGAATGTTCTGCGAGTTCTTTTGTCACAGAAAGCGCAGCTGCGAAGATCGATGCAGCATTAAAGAAGAATAAGGCAGCAATGAACTTCTCATTCGCAGGGCAGATTCTTGATGAGTCGAGGCAGAAGATGACTTATGAGATCGTTTTCTAAAACGGGTGTCATACATTTTGTTATGCAGCGAGAGACAGGTCAACATGAGCGGATTTCCCCTTACCCTCGCAAATCTTGATTATTTCGAAGCAGTCTATCGTCTCAAAAGTTACTCGTATGCCGCAAAAGCGATTCCAATGTCTTATCAAGGATTGCGCAAGGCTATTGCTAAAATTGAAGCCGAAATTGGTTACACGCTATTCGAGACAGACTCGCAAGGAAACCTAATCTGCACCCAGCAAGCGAATGTGCTGCATGAGTATGCTGAGAAATGGCGTAATGACATGTTGTTACTCAGCTCCCAACTGGAAGAGACTAGTTATTCTTCAAGACAAGTTATTCCACTTGCTGCTTCTTTTGGTGTAATGTGGTTTTTTGATTTTTTCTTTTTTGAGACACTAGAACAGACTTCGTCATTGCGTCTTAAAGTTGATGAATACCCTGACAATATCGTTGATCGAGTTTTAAATGAAAGTGTATACAATCTTGCTTTGACGGTTGCTCCATTTGACAAAAAGCAACAAACTCTTCGTTTAGGGCGGGCTATACCCTACGCTTGGATAAACGCACGCGATGAATTAGCGGGTAAAGCAGTCATCACTCCACATGATCTGCGCGACAGAGATCTCTTTTTACTCCGTGATTCAAAAGCATCAGAAGAAATAGTTACCACTCTTTTTTCCCATCACGTTCGACCATCAGCCATTCGTTATCTTAATGAAATGGTGGGCATTTTCGCTTCATCTGTACGTAAGAATAGTATTGGCATTACAGTAGCGCCCCTTGGTAAATTTCTAGAAAGAATAGACGAAGCTGTCTGCATCCCTTTAAGCAATAATTTTGCTCTTTGGGAATACGGTCTTTCTTATCGTAAAGGGTATGTGCTCACTGAAGCGGAAAAACAAGCAGCGGCTTTCATTATTGAGAGTGCAAAACAATTTCAAGACCGAGATACGTTTTCGATCTTTCTATAGGACACACTTCCCAGTAATTCATAATAATGGTTATTCACTAAGCTGAAGCACAATTTGTTGAATCACTTACACCTTTTGGTTTAACACCTGTGATCATCATAGAAAAGCGTTCTTCCTATAATGCGCCTTAAGCGATGCACATAGAACATCGCAATAGTAGAAGGAAGGATAATTATGAAGGGTACAACTGTTTCACGCAGAAGTTTTCTTACGGGAGCATCAGTAGTAGCGCTTGGTGCTGCTGCATCCGGAATGGTCACTGGTTGTGGGTCGCAGAGCAATATACAGACATCAGATTCTACGGAGACTCTTTCGGAAACAAGTAAAACAAGTACATGGTCTTTTGAAGTTGCACCACCGCCCATAGCCGATGAGGATATCTCTGAAGTTCGCGAAACCTCCATTCTCGTTATTGGTGCTGGTCCTAGTGGTTTTGCTTCAGCCCTTTCTGCCCTTGATGCCGGTGAAAAAGATGTCATTATAGTATCTAAAGCAAGCTCATTTAATGCGCTTGGCGGATCTATTCATGCTGTCAATAGTAAGCAGTGTAAGGAAATTGGATACGAATGTGATGTTGAGACCATTTCGCACGATATCCGCGAAGAGCTAAAACTTATGAGTAACGCTGGCGATACAGCAAAATGGATGCGTGCAGCATTAGCAAGTGGCGAGATGATGGACTGGCTTTCAAGCTATACCGAAGCAGCAGGTTTCCAAACGGTCATTGAGGTAGCCCCGAATGAGCCCGACAATGTATATAAGGGGCCTATTGGTACCCACGGTTTCATAGGTAACGGTATTCCTATGGCTGGTGTAGGCGTCGGGGCAGCTCTCGGTGTAATGGAGGATGCAATCAAGGAAAAGGGCGGCCAGATTCATTACGATACCACCGTTGAGCAGCTCGTACGCGAAAACAATAATACAGGGCGAGTGACAGCAGCCATTGCTAAAGTTGACGGAAAGTACGTTAAATATGTTGCTTCAAAAGGCATTATATTGGCTACCGGCTGCATCACACAGAACCCCGAGATGCTTCAGAAATTTGCGCCTGAAGCTTACGAGGTAACTCAATATGGTATTCCTCAGTCGCCGAACAGTGGTGAAGGTACCTGCATGGCTTTCTGGGTTGGAGCAGCCCCTCAAAAGAACTGGCCATGGGCTGCTGCTTTGTATACGCCACTTTTCTACGCTGTGGATCCTAATACTTTTGATTTCGTATCAACAGGTCCCACTTATCAAAACACGATGCCTGGGCTTGCTGTCAACAAAGCAGGGATACGTTTCATGAACGAAGACATATCGTGCTGCATGGCCGTTTCGCCGCTTACAAAGCAACCCGACATGACTGCTTTTACCATATGGACCAAAAACTTCGCTACTGCGCTTGAGCCTTGGTGTCTATTCGGTCAATACTATCAAGACCTCTCGGTAAACCAGTACACTGGCGAAGAAATGATTGCGAAGTGGGATCAATACGCAGGTTCCGAGGGAGTAGGCGAAACCCCACTAGAATGCAATCGCTTTGATACTATTGAAGAGTTAGCTGAACACTTTGAGTTGCCTCTCGAGGAACTCACGAAAACCATTACAACCTACAATGAAAAATGCGCACAAGGCTACGATGATGAATTCGGTAAACGTCCTGGTCGCTTGATTCCTATTGAGGAAGAAGGTCCTTATTACGTCATGAAATACACACCGGCTTTGATGTCAATGTTTGGTGGTCCTCCTGAATTCCCGACAAGTTATGACGTGGTGGGCAGGTCGTAGCCTAGTCGCTCAAAGATTGCCCTCTGCTTACCGGTGATCTCGCAGATGCGTGGACGGTGTCCCTCCTGTGTGTAGCGCTCGATTGTCTCCACTTCGTCAAGCATACCCTCAAGCGTGTACTCCTCGTCGAGTCCGGTCTGCTTCATGCGCTTTCGCAGCCAGGAAGCTATCACCAAAGCCACAAACACAACAAATAGCTTGCCAGCTAGAGTCTCTTCAGTTGAGACGTGTGGTGTGCGGAAGTTAAGCAGCCCCTTGACATCACCAAAGCGCTTTTCGATGGCATCCTTATCGTGATAGATTGCCAATGCTTCAAAGGGCTCCATAACTTCGTTAGAAAACAATGCGAAGTAGCCCACACGAGCTGTCGCAGCCGCGATTCTGTCGTCTTTGCCTACTGGCCTGCCACGCACGATGTCAAAGTACTCGTCGTAGTAGCGCTCGTGAGCCTCAATGCGATTGCCTGTTTTAAGCTCTCGTGAGCATGCCCGCAAAAGTGAGGCAAGGTCGCGCTCTGCTTCGGCAGCACGTGATGCATCGAAGAACAAATACACGTAGCTGCGGCGCTTCTCTTTAATCACGTCCCCTTTGCGAGGGCGAGTCTTTTCGTAGTCCCACTGACAAGTCAGCCGCATACCGTATAAGCCTGTGGCGTCATCGAAGTTCTCCCAGCTGCGAAGCTTTGTAATGTGTGTATCAACGGCATCTTTGAATAGTTTTAGCGATGTTGGCACACCGATGAGGAATTTGAAGTGCTCGTACATCATGGCGTTGATGTTGGCAGCCGACCAAAAGCCGCGATCCATAACAAGCCGCACCTTGCCTGTGAAAGCAGGCTCCATGTCACGCACCAGTGTCTTTACGGTTGTGACATCAGCGATATTTCCTGCAACTTTACGGTAGTAAAGAGGCACACCGCTTTCGCGTCCAACAAGCATAGCAAGATTGATTTGGGGCAACGGGACGCAATCTTTGTTGCGTCCCCATCTGACCTGGGACAGCACTTCGGAATATGACGAGATCGATGTCGTGTCGTAGAAGAGCCTATCGCCCTCTCCATGCCGACGTGCAAGCGATTCGCTAAATGCGTCACGTTCAGCCTCACCGATTGAGGCCAAAAGTTCTGAGGATCGTTGCGAGACGATGGGCTTACCGTGGGGTGTTGTGTGTGTTGCCGCAAATCTAGGAAAACGCGACAGCGGAGATGAGCCCTCGCAGATCATGTAGTATGCAAGCGACAAAACCTGATCCCAAGTGTGAGGCAACGCACACCTTAAGGCAGGCAGAACTCCCGACTCCTCGGCCACAGCATCAAGCAGCGCGCACGTACCAAAAAACTCGCGCCGCGATACAGGGGACGAAACTGACGCCCGTGTTGGCCTGTTTGGCACAACCTCACCGGTCTGCGGGTCGACATGTCCCACCAGTTTGCGCTTCCCATAGCGCGACTGCTTCTTTACAGGATCCCATTTTGCTTCGGCTTCATACACGTAAACGATGCCTGTAGCCTTGTCGGTCTGCCTTATCTGAGCCATTTTCTGTCTCCTGCACTGCCTAAACAATGTCATAATTATATCCTATGACGTTGTTTCTTGCACAAAATATGGGGCACAGTGCCCCATATCGGAGGAATTACCACAAGATCATGTGGCAGGAATCAAATCACGTCATGGAAAAGCGGGAATTCATGGGTCCTCGCTGTGACGTCAATGCACGCGTTTTAGACAAGAACGATGAAGTGATTGAAGGATTATATGAAGTAGGCAGCATGATGGGTGATGTTTATCAATCACGCTACACATTCCTCTACACCGGAGCAAATATGGGGTATTTCTGCTTTACCTATGGATATCTCACCGGAAAAGCTCTAGCGAAAGGCGAGATCTGACAATCGTAGAAGCTATATCTCCCTTGCCCTTGTCATCGTTTTAGGATTTAGTGAACTATGTACAAACAGGCTTGTGTCTCGTCTTTCAACGCTCGTGATACAAGCCTGTAGTAGTAATCTCGAACTAGGCTATGCGATCCACTGTTTCAAGGGTATCGTTTACCACCGCGTATTCGACGTGGATGTGAAGCAAGTTGGCGAGAAACAGGTCTCCACGCTGTACCTATGCGGGTAAGGGGGACTGTGATAAAGAGTCACATGCTGTACCATTAGATGATCTGTGACAAATATCGGATGACACTTCAGTCCAGCGTCGGAATGCGCTGTTCCGGCAATACCTCTGAGTTCAGCCCTCGAAGCTTGGTGAGTGATAGTGGTCTTTGCCCGGTTTTCAAGGCTTCTCCGGCTGCATCCCAAGCAGGCTCACCGGGGCCATTGTATATTTCCTCAAAGGTACCATCCCTGTGCATTTTGAGGACGATAAGGTAATCAGGCTTCTCGTTAATGCCAATCTTGTTGCCTTGAGTAGCTTTCACTTGAACAAGACGCCCATCAGGAGCAACACCGTCATGTATAGGATAAGCAGCCTTAAATAGCCTTAGCCCATACCACTCCGAAGTAATTGCTTCACCTAAACTGCCCACCATATGACCGTCTGGCGTGAAATGTCTTCCAGGATACATCTCTTCAAGGGGGGTGTGGACAAAAACTTGGACATCTGAGACAAGGAGATGGCCATGTATCACCATCACACCCAAGAGGAAAAGCAAGCTGCAATTGACCTCTACGTGACCAGTGGGCATTCCCCGATAACGGTCA